>NZ_JAOCEW010000016.1:0-111244 GCF_029841665.1 Stenotrophomonas sp. GD03819 | reverse complement strand
GTCCCCGACCCGCCTACCCACCCGGCAAAGCCCATGAACCCAGCTTTCAGCGACCAACCCAACCCCACCACGGAGGGGCTTCGCCGTTCGCCGATTCCCGCCGAAGGCGCCGCCTTCTGCGCTGCAACATGCCCACGCGCAGACCTGCGCCATCATGGGCACCCGCCCCCGCCAGGACCGTGCCATGCAGCAGTACCTGCTTCTGATCTACATCGAGCCTGCCCTGCTGCAGGCCCTGCCCATCGAAGAATTCAACGCGCTGATGCGCGACTGCCTCGCCCACGCCGACAAGCTGCAGGCCGAGGGCACGCTGCTGGCCGCGCAGAAGCTGCAGCCGGTCGACACCGCGCAGACGCTGCGCGTGCGTGACGGCCACAGCCGCGTACTGGATGGCCCGTTCGCCGAAACCCGTGAACTGCTGGCCGGCTTCAACCTGATCGTGGCCCGCGACCGCGACGAAGCCATGCGCATCGCCCGCGACTTCCCTTGGGCACGCTTCGGCAGCATCGAAGTGCGGCCGCTGGAAGACATGGACGCCGAGCGCGAACGCTGCGGCGCCCCGGCTGCCGCTATGGCAGCAGCCGTACCCTGATCTCGCGCAGGCCGATGCCGTCGTTGCCGCTGTAGTCGCGCACGCTGGCGCGTACGATGTACTCACCCGGCGGCAGCGCCGACGGCTGCCAACGCCCGGTTTCCATCAGGCCGTCACGCACGGTGTTGGTGGCCAGATAACGGAAACGGGTCACCGCGCTGCCATGCACGGTGATCCCACTGTCGGGGGCGTAGGCCACGCGCACCGCTTCCTTCTGCGGCGGCATGCGGTTGAACACGATGTTCCAGCGCGGCTGCTCGTAACCCTGCAGCGGCTGCCCAGCCGCATCGAGGATCTGGTAGCCCACCTGGTACATGCCCAGGCGTCGACGCGGCAGGTTGTTGTCAACCTGGTCCCAGGCCTCGATCACGATCTGCACGCCACGCCCCTGCCGCGCCACCATCACCACGCCGTCGCTGCCGGCGGCCATGGGCTGGTCGGTGTCGTCCAGCAGCGCCACATCGGTGATGCGCGGTGCGAAATGGTCGGCGTAGTTCTGGAAGCCCAGCGCCACGGCATTGGTCTCGAAACCACCGGTACCCACGGCCAGGTGCACGTGCGCCTGGTTGTTGATGCTGCCCAGGCGGTCGCCGACGTGGATGCGCATGCCGCGGCGCACGCGCATCCGCTCCAGCTTGCCCTGCTCGTCGTACAGCGCCTGCCAGCGCGCATCGAACGGTTCATTGCGTGGGGTGCGGCCCACCCGCATGTGGATGTACTTGAGGCGATCCACGGCCAGGCCCTCGGCCTGCTCGCCCAGGCTCCAGGCCGCCATCGGGCTGCTGATCTTGCCATCGGCGATCGCCAGCACGGTCTGGCCCACATCACCACGCACGTCGAAACCACCGTGCAGGTGATGGCGACTCTCGCCCTTGAAGTTGCCGCGCACTTCACCCAGTGTGCCGACTACTTCGTGCCAGCCATCCTGCGGCGCCAACGGCCAGCGCCCGCCGGTATCGGGCAGGGCGGCATCGGCGGCCGGGCCGACCAGTGCCGGCGCGGGCAGGTCGCCTACCGGCAGTGGGCGCAGGCGATGCAGACGGTAGCTGGCGGCGTCGGCCACCAGCACGCTGCCATCGGCATCCATCGCCAATCCGCTGGGGCGGGCCAGGCGCGGCAGTCGACCGTTGCCGACCAGCGCGATCTGATGGCCCTGCGGCGTCACCTGCACGATGCGGCCATCAAGATCACCCACGTACAGCACGCCGTCGTGGGTGGTGGCCAGCGACAGCGGCCCATTGATCACGCCACCGGCGGCGACCACGGTGCTGACCGTGCCATCAGCGCCTATGCGGCGTACCGCGTTGTTGAACAGATCGGCCACCAGCAGCGCGCCCTGCGCATCGAAGGCCAGTGCCACCGGCGTATCGAAGCGCGCCGCAGCGCCCACGCCATCGGCCATTCCCTGGCGCTCACCGCCGGCAAGGGTGCGCACGTTGCCATCAGTACCGATCACCCGGATGCGGTCGTTGTAGGTATCGGCCACGTAGACCTGGCCCTGCGCGTCCACCGCGATGCCCATCGGCGCATCAAAGCGCGCCTGCGCGGCCGGCCCATCGGCATAGCCCTGTTCACCACCCGCCAGCGTGGTCACCTGCCCATCGGTGCCGATCCGGCGGATCGCATGGTTGCCGGTGTCGGCCACGTACAGGTTGCCCTGCGCGTCGGCGGCAATGCCCGAGGGCGTATTGAAACTGGCCTGCAGTGCCGGGCCATCGACGCGCCCCTCGCCCTGCCCGGCCACCGTTTCAACACGGCCATCGGGAAGGCGGCGACGGATCCGGTTGTTGTCGCCGGCATCGGTGAAATAGACGCTGCCATCGGCACTGCGCAGCAACGCGTACGGATCGGCGAAACGTGCCTGCGCGGCGGCGCCGTCGCGGTTACCCGGGTGGCCATCGCCGGCCAGCGGTTCGATCTGCGCGGTCCACGCCAGCGGCGTTGGAACCGGACCCACCGGTTCAGCCAGCGTATGCAGCGGTGTCTCCCACCAGGTCGCAGCCAATGCCACTACCGTCGCCAACGCTACGCCTGCCGCCATCCATTGCCACCGTGCCATCGTGCCATCGTGCTGCGCTGCCTGCCTGCTGCCTGAAGAGGCACCGACAATAGACGCTGAACGCACGATCCGCCATGGCCAATCGTACGGCCAAACGCCAGAGTTCCATCCATCGCGCTTGTTCTCGCTGGCTGCAGCGGGTTCAATGCGGTTCCCACGGATGGAGATCCTCCATGCCCCGCATCCTCCCCCTCGCCGCCCTGCTGATTGCCGCATTGGCCAGTTCATCCGCCACCGCCTCGATCACGGTGGTGCCACAGAAGCCGTCCGTCACCGCCGATGCAATGCACCAGGCCTATGCCACGCGATGGGATGAGGCCATCCAGCAGTCGCGCAGTGGCAACACGCTGGGCGCGCTGATCGCGATGGAACGGCTGATGGAAGATCCGATGCTGGATGACTTCGATGCCGAACATCGCGGCCGCGCCGCGCAGGTGGCCGGCTGGACCGCGATGGTGCAGAAGAAGCCGGATCAGGCCCGCCGCTACCTGCAGCGCGCTCAGGAAGCACTGCCGGACGATGCGCAGATCCTGCTGACCCTGGTCTCGGTGGAACTGTCCGAGAACCAACCAGCGCCCGCCACGAAGCACCTGGTTCAGGCACTGAAGCATGCCGACGCGCCGTTGCCGGTGGACCGCCACGCGATCAACTACCTGCAGTTCCGCCTGCGGGACCAGCCGCAGCAGCGCATGGAACTGCTGCAGGCGCTGTTCGACAACGGCTGGAAGAGCGGCGGCCTGGAACCCACCGGAATGTGGCTGGCACTGGCCACGCTGCAGGCCGACAACGGCCGTGGCGACGATATTCCCGCCACGCTGGCGCGCATCACCGGTCCCGCCGAAATCATCCGCCTGCGCAGTGACAAGCGGTTTGACCGCTATGTCGACCGCGCCGATGCCCGCTTCGATCCGGTGCAGGCTGCACAGAAGCACCTCGACGAACTGCGGGTTTCCGGCCTGCTCGACCGGGCGCTGGATGCACGCATGGCCGAGTTCAGCAGCACGCTGCTGATGCTGGACCGCAACGAGGAAGTGCTGGCACTGACCGATGGCATGGCCAGTGCGGCGGCCGAAGGCGAGTCGCCCCCGGCGGCGGAAGCCGAATGGGTGGCGTGGCTGCTCAACAGCCGGCTTACGGCGCTGCGCCGGTTGGGCCGTACCGATGATGCGCTGGCGGCAGCCAAACTGGCCGCACGCATCGGCGCACTGGGCCCGGATGGTGCCGAGCACCAGTTCAACGTCGGCTTCGTGTTCAGTTCGCTGGGCCGCATGCAGGATGCCGCCACCGCGGTGAATGACATGCCGGGCCTGGCCGGATACGGCAAGGCGGCCCAGGCACTGCTGCAGTTCGTTGCCGCCCGTGAACGTGGCGATGCCAAGGCCGAACAGGCCGCGCGTGCAGCGATCCTGGCCCAGGGCGATGACGCGCGCCTGTTCCAGCGCGAGATGCTGCTGGACGAGGGCAATCTCGACGGCGCCGCTGCCGTGCTGATCGAACAGCTGCGCTCACCCGTCGAGCGCGGCGAGACACTGGCCTCCCTGCAGGACATGCGCACCTATCCGTCGCTGCCCGGTGACGTGAAGATCGATGCGGCCTGGCGTGCGCTGAAGCAACGCGCCGACGTGCAGGCCGAGGTTGACCGCCTGGGCCGCATCGAACGCTACGAACTGGTCAGCACCTCCACCTCGCGCTGAGGAGCTTTTGTGTAGCGCGCGTACAGCGCCACTGGCCTAGCGCGCCGGCACCTCGGTACGGATGCCCATCGCCTCGCGGTAGCGCGCGTACAGCGCCATCACCTTGTCCACATAGGCCAGGGTTTCGGCATAGGGCGGCACGCCCTTGTAGCGGGTGACCGCGCCGATGCCGGCGTTGTACGCAGCCGCCGCCAGCGGCCGGTCACCGTTGTAGCGACGCAGCAGCGCGCGCATGTAGCGGGCGCCGCCATCGATCGACTGCTGGGGCGAGAACGGATCATTCACGCCGTACTCCTGCGCGGTGTCCGGCATCAACTGCATCACGCCCTGTGCGCCCTTGCTGGACACCGCCAGCGCATCGAAGTTGCTTTCAGCATGGGCAATCGCGCGCAGCCACGCGTCATCGACGCCCGTGGCCTTGGCCGCGGCCCTGAACTGTTTGGCGTGCTGCGCCAGCTGCGGCTTGCCGACCTTGCCCAGGCCTTCGTGGGCCGGCTCGCCCGGCGGCGTGGCCATGGTGAACTTCAGGAACACCCGCGAGCCGGGCAGGTTGCGGGTGGAGTAGACCAGCGCGCCATCCTGCTCGCGCTCGTACAGCACGCCGCTGAACACGCCCATGTTGCCCCACAAGTTCGGGGTCTGGATGGCGTTGTCGTCGATTTCCTTCGGGGTGCAGCGTGAACCGGGTTCCGGCGCGGTGGCCAGGCTGACGGTGTTGCCCTGCACGCAGCGGTAGACGGTGCGCGCGGCAGCCAGCCCGGGCCACAGGCTGGGCAGCAGCAACAGCGCTAGCAGGAGAGGGCGACGGGACATGGCGGCCGGATCATCCGGCCGCGCCCGCTAATGTCGGGTGAATGGGGGCCGGCAGGGCTGCGCCCTGCACCTGCAGAGGCAACGTCAACAGCCAGAGCAGCGCTGGGCAGTTGAGGGCTGGTCGGGTGGGTGTGGCCCGGCAGGACACGCCGTAAACCCATCCATGGGGGCTCGATGGCGCCATCCATGGCGCCAACGGTCCTGCCGGGCCACACCCACCCGCCCTCGACAGTTTCCTGCGGCTGACAGTAGATCCACGCCATGCGTGGATGGAGCTCTCTGGAGACGATGGGTCAATGGATGGAACGAAGACGTTGGATCACTTCGCGGTCTTCCGACGCACCCAATACCCCACGCCAAGCAGCACGAACCACACCGGGCTGGCGATCAATGCCTGGCGGGTGTCGGGCTGCAGGCTCAGCAGCACCAGCACGGCCGCGAAGAACACCAGGCAGGCCCAGCACATGGCAACCCCGCCGGGCATCTTGAAGATCGACGCAGCGTGGCGTTCCGGGTAGCGGCGGCGATAGGCCATGTAGGCCACCAGGATCAGCGACCACACGAAGATGAACAGCACCGTCGCCAGCGTCGTGACCAGGGTGAAGGCGGTCACCAGGTTCGGAATCAGGTAGATCAGCAGCGTGCCACCGAGCAGGCACAGGCACGAGAACAACAGGCCACGGGCCGGCACGGCGGCGCGTGACAGTTTCGACAACCCGCGCGGGGCGTGGCCCTCTTCGGCCAGGCCGTACAGCATGCGGCTGGTGGAGAAGATGCCGCTGTTGGCCGAGGACGTGGCAGAGGTCAGCACCACGAAGTTGATCAGGCTGGCCGCGGCCGGAATACCGGCCAGCACGAACAGCTGCACGAACGGGCTCTTGTCCGGCACCACCTGGCGCCACGGGGTGACGGCCATGATCGCGATCAGCGCCAGTACGTAGAAGATGATGATGCGCACCGGAATCGAATTGATCGCCTTGGGCAGGTTGCGCTCGGGGTCGGCGGTTTCGGCGGCGGTGGTGCCGACCAGCTCGATGCCGACGAAAGCGAACACGGCAATCTGGAAGCCGGCGAAGAAGCCGACCAGGCCCATCGGGAACATGCCGCCGTCATTCCACAGGTTCGACAGCGCCGCGGTGTGGCCACTGGGCGAGGTGAAGCCCCAGGCCACCAGCCCGGCGCCGGTAATGATCAGCGCGCAGATCGCCACGATCTTGATCAGCGCGAACCAGAATTCCATCTCGCCAAACAGCTTCACCGTCACCAGGTTCAACGACAGCAGCAGCATCACGCAGGTCAGCGCCGGCTTCCAGGCTTCCAGCCCGGGGAACCAGAACTGTGCGTAGGCAGCGATCGCGATCACATCGGCGATGGCGGTGACGATCCAGCAGAACCAGTAGGTCCATCCACAGAAGAAGCCGGCCCAGGGGCCGAGCAGATCGGTGGAAAAATCGATGAAGGATTTGTACTGCAGGTTGGACAGCAACAGTTCGCCCATCGCGCGCATCACGAAGAACAGCATCGCGCCGATGATCAGGTAGACGAAGACGATGGACGGGCCGGCCAGGCTGATGGTCTTGCCCGACCCCATGAACAGGCCGGTGCCGATGGCACCGCCAATGGCGATCAACTGGAGGTGGCGGTTGGACAGGCTGCGGCGCAGGTGCTCGGGGGGCGTTGCGGGCTCGGTCATGGGCGCGGGCAAAAGGGCGGGCGAAGCGTTCGACGGTAGTCCTCCTCAGGCAGGAGCGCCAGCGCCGGATGAGCCAATCCCGTCAAACTTGGCCGCTTTCATCACAATGTGACCAAATACCGGATTCATCCCATTCCGCCCGGCCCGGCGCCATGCTCAGATAGCCGCACCTGCCCAAGGATCGGCCCGACCATGCGCCCTGCCCTGCCTGCCCCGCTGGAGCCCCGGCCATGAGCCGGCTGCGCGTCATCATTGGTGGCACCGCACTGGCGCTGCTGGCCGCGGCCGTGCCGATCGCGGTGATGGCCTATGCCACCTGGGACCGTGCGGTCAGCGTCGAGCAGCAACGCCTGCGCGACATTGCCGGCCGTGCCCTGCGCCGCGCCGACCAGTCCTACCAGGAAGCACTGGCGGCACTGCAGTCGGCAGAGGTCGGCGCCCACAACGCCTGCGGGCCCGACCATATCCGGCGCATGCAGACGCTGGTGATGACCTCGCCGTCGGTCGACCAGATGGGCTACTTCGAGGGTGGCAAGCTACGCTGTACGTCGTGGGGGCCGTTCCTGTCCGACGTCAACCAGCCCAAGTCCGACCACGTCACCAGTGATGGCGCCGGCATCGCCGTGGATGTGCGCCCCGAGGCAAGCGGACGGCGCCAGGTCCTGTCGATCCTGTATGGCAACTACGACGTGCTGGTCGATCCGCGCCGCTTCGTCGATGTCATCGCCGACCCGAACGTGCGCCTTGCCCTGGCCAGCCCGGACGGCCGCCTCCTGGCCAGGCAGGACGGCATGGATCCGGCATTGCTGGAGACCCTGCTGCGCGCGCCTGGTGAAGGCCTGGACCACAACACCCTGTACGCCACCGCCCGCAACGAAGAGTGGCTGGCGATCGCGACCACACCGCGTACCGCGCTCGCCGCGACCTTCCGCCAGCAGGCGTGGCTGTTCGTGCCGATCGGCGTTCTGCTGGCCGCTGTCGGTGCCGGCCTGGTGATCTGGCTGTCGCGTCGCCGCCTGTCGCTGCGCGGCGAGCTGGCCACGGCGATCCGCCGCCGCGAGCTGTACCTGCACTACCAGCCCATCATCGAACTGGATACCGGCATCTGCGTCGGCGCCGAAGCGCTGGTGCGCTGGCAGCGCCCGGATGGCACCCAGGTGCGGCCGGACCTGTTCATTCCGCTGGCCGAAGAGGCCGGCATGATCGGCGCGGTCACCGATCTGGTGATCGAGAACGTGGTGCGCGACATGCGCGAGCTGCTGGTGGCCGACCGCAGCGCGCACATCGCGATCAACCTGGCCGCCGAAGACATCAGCAGCGGCCGCGCGCTGAAGATGATCTCCAAGCACATGGCCGGCAGCGGCATCCTGCCGCAGCAGATCTGGATGGAGGCCACCGAGCGCGGCTTCCTCGACCTGGACCGCGCCCGCACGATGCTGGCACAGGCACGTCGGGCCGGGCACAGCGTGGCCATTGACGATTTCGGCGTCGGCTTCTCCAGCCTGCAGTACCTGGAACAGCTGCCGCTGGACGCGCTGAAGATCGACAAGTCGTTCATCGATGCGATCGGCACCGAGAGTGCAACCAGCCCGGTGACGCCGCACATCATCGACATGGCCAAGGAGCTGGGCCTGTGGGTGGTGGCCGAGGGCGTTGAAACCGAGGCACAGCTGGCGTATCTGCATACCCGCAAGGTCGAGTTCGCGCAGGGCTGGCTGTTCTCGCGGCCGCTGCCACGGGATGAGTTCGTGGTGTTCCATCACAAGCGGCAGCAGCGCTATGGCGCGGCGCGGGAGCACATGCAGAATCCGCGCAGCGTGCCGATCGAGCGTGAGGGAGTGGAGTAGGACGGCGAACGGCGGAGCCCCTCGTGGTGGGTCGCGTACTGCTATCCCCGGGGTGGCCGGGACGGTCGGGTTCGCGGGGGACGCCGTAAACCCGTCCATGGGGGCTTGGCCGCGGCATCCATGCCGCGGACACCCCCGCGAACCCGACCGCCCCGGCCTCTGACAGGTTCCGGCGGCGTCCCGCCACGGAATCAACGGAAGAAGGCAAAAGCAAAGGCAAACGCGGGTCGCTGTGCTCGGTGGATCCACGCCATGCGTGGATGGCGTGGACCACGGTAGTGCCGGCCGCTGGCCGGCACCGCGCCATCACTGATCGCCGCCTACGCCCAGGCCTTCGGCCGTGCCAACAGCCACGCCACGCTCACCGCCAGCAGCAGCAGCGGCAGCCATCCCAACTGGTTCGGGCCGCCCGCCTGCAGCAGCACACCCCCTGCTACGCCACCGGCAGCAATGGCCAGGTTCCAGCCGGTCACCAGCATCGACTGCGCCAGATCCGCGGCGGCACCGGCACGCCGCGCCAATGCGGTCTGGAACAACGTAGGTACCGCGCCGAAGGCAACGCCCCACAGGATCGTCGCCAGCAGCAGCGCGATCGCGTCGCCCGGCCACAACAGCAGGGTCAGCACCGGCACGATGAAGCCGATCACCGCGGCCCACACCAGCGTGCGCAGATGACGGTCCACACCCCAGCCGGCAATGACGATGCCGGCGATGGCGGCCAGGCCGAAGGCCAGCAGCAGGCGGTCCAGCCACGGGCCGGCTCCGGCCTCCACCGCCAGCGGTTCGATGTAGGTGTAGAGCACGTTGTGCGCCAGCACGTACAGCACCATCACCGCCAACGCGCTGCGCACGCCCGGCATGCGCCACACCGTAGCCAACGACGTACGCTGACCGGCCGCCGCCGCCGGCAACGCGGGCAATGCCCAGCGCGCGTAGGCCAGCAGCACGACTGCCAGCACGCTCATCAGCGCGAATGCCCAGCGCCAGCCGATCTGCTGGCCCAGCAAGGTGCCCGCCGGTACGCCCAGCGACAGTGCCAGCGGCGATCCGACCATCGCCACCGCGATTGCCCGGCCCTGCAGCGAGGGCACCACCATGCGCGCGGCGTAGCCGGCCACCAGCGACCACAGCAGGCCACCACACACGCCGGCCAGGAAGCGCGCGGCCAGGATCAGCGGGTAGCTGCTGCTCAATGCGGTCAGCGTATTGACCACCACGAAGCCGGCAATCGCGGCGAGCAGCAAGGGACGTCGCGGCAGGCGCTGGGTCAGTGCGGTCATCGGCAGTGCGGCCATCACCGAGCCGAGCGCGTACACGCTGACCAGCTGGCCAACCGCCGCGTCGCTCACACCGAGGCTTTCGCCCATCGGCCGCAGGACGCCGGCCGGCAGGGTCTCGGTCAGCAGAGTGATGAAGCCGCCACCGGCCAGCGCCAGCAGTCCCGCCCACGGCAGGCGCGTGGCTTCACCGGCCGGGCCAGCCGCATCGATGGCATGGCCGCTCATCGCGCGGTCTCCAGATCAGCATAGACCGCATCGCGCAGCTCATCGACGAAGGCACCGTCCATGCCTTCGTACAGGGTGTTGGTCAGCGCCACCACGCTGAGCCCACGCGCAGGATCGACAAACCAGCTGTGCCCGTAGGCACCGCCCCAACGCCATGTACCTACGTTCTGCGGCGTACCGCTGGCGGCCGCATCGCGCAGCACCGCAAAGCCAAGGCCAAAACCCCAGCCGGCCGGTTCCGGCGGCCCCTGTTCGCCCACCTGCGGGCTGGCCATCTCCGCTGCCAGTGCGGGCGGCAACAGGCCTGAACGCTGCACATCACGCAAGGCCTCCAGCACCGCCATCACTTCATCGGCGCTACCGACCAGGCCTGCCCCGGCCGAGGGGAAACGGCTGGCATCGGTGGCGCGCGCGAGGCTGTACTCGATACCGACGGTACCCTCGAACGGAGCGACCACCTCGCCTTCGCGCAGGCGGTGCGGCTGCGGTGTGTCGCTCACATAGGGCGTGGCCAGCCGTGCCGCGTTGCGCGCAGCGAAGGCGGTGTCCCGCAGGCCCAGGGGTGCGGCCAGCAAGCGCTCGAACAGTGCCTGCAGGGATTCACCGGTCGCTGCTTCAGCCACGGCACCGGCAACGTCCATGCCCAGCGAGTACAGCCACTGGCTGCCCGGCGCGAACAGCAGGGGTGCCTGCGCGATGCGGCGCACGTTGTCGGCCAGAGAGAGCGGGTTCGCGTCCATGCCATCGCTGACGCCAGCGCGTGCGTAGGGACCCTTCGCATCGGCTTCGAGAAAGCGATAGCCCAGCCCGCTGCTGTGGCTGAGCAGCTGGCGCAGGCTGATCGCTGGCGTGCTGCCATCAGCCAGCGCCGGGCGGAAGTCCCGCAGCCAGCGCTGCACCGGTGCATCCAGGTCGAGCACGCCCTCGGCCACCAGGCCCAGGATCACCGTGGTCAGCAGCGGCTTGCTCACCGAGGCCAGCCGGAACAGCTGGTCGCGCTGCATCGGCGTGGCCGACTCGCGATCCGCCAGGCCCGTGGCGCTGGCATGGCGCAGCGCGCCGTGCTCGCGCACCAGCACCACCGCACCGACCAGGCGCTGCGGGTGGACCTGCTGCAGCAGCCGCTGCACCGAAGGAAGTGTCGGCGCAGGTTCGAAGGAAGGAGCGGCATTCATCGCGGTGATCCGTGGGGGAGAGGCCGCCACGTTAGGCAGCGGGCGTCCGCGCAAAAAGCCGGTTGCCGCTCCGGGCATCATGGACCGTGTAGTCCGCAATCGGCATGATGGCCGGAACCGCAAGGCCGCAACGGTCTCCACGCCACCCCGCACCACAGTGTTGCGATGGCGGAGCCGCCCGCTACAGCCGCACCGGCCTACCCTGCCGCTTTCATTGCCCGCACGCCCATGTCAGTCCTGGACAACCTCGCCAACCTGCAGACCTTCGTGCACGCGGCTGATACCCGCAGCTTCGTCGAGACGGGGCGCCTGCAGGGCATATCCGCCTCGGCAGCGGGCAAGTGCGTGGCGCGGCTGGAGCACGCACTGGGCGTGCGCCTGTTCCACCGCAGCACGCGCAGCATCACGCTCACCGCCGAGGGTCAGCTGTTCCTGGCGCGTTGCCGGCGCATCCTCGACGAGCGCGATGCTGCACGCACCGAGCTCGCACAGCCGCACGCCACGCCCCGCGGTACGCTGCGCATCAGCCTGCCGCTGGTGGGCGACCTCACCCTGCCGTTGATGGCCGAGTTCATGGCCGCGTATCCGGATATCCGCCTGGACCTGGACTTCAGTGACCGCCTGGTTGATGTCATCGAGGAGGGCTTCGATGCGGTGCTGCGCGTCGGCGAACCCAGCGACTCGCGGATGAACGCACGCCGGCTGGGGGTATTCCCGCGGCGTGTCGTTGCCTCGCCGGGCTACCTGCAGCGCTGCGGCGTTCCGCGCACGCCGGCAGGCTTGATGCAGCACACGCTGCTGCACTATCGCTTCCCCACCACCGGCAAGCTGGAACCGTGGCCGATCCACTGGCCCGACGATGAAACGCCGCAGGAGCTTCCGGTGCACATGGTGGCCAACACCATCGAAGCGCGGGTAGCGCTCGCACTGCGCGATATCGGCCTGGCCTTCGTGCCGGTGCACTCGGTGCGCGATGCCCTGGCCGACGGCCGCCTGGTCACGGTGCTGGACGAACACGTGCATTCCTGCGGCACCTTCCATCTGCTGTGGCCGTCGGGCCGACACGTACTGCCGAAGCTGCGGGTGTTCATCG
Source organism: Stenotrophomonas sp. GD03819 (assembly GCF_029841665.1). Lineage (NCBI taxonomy): Bacteria > Pseudomonadati > Pseudomonadota > Gammaproteobacteria > Lysobacterales > Lysobacteraceae > Stenotrophomonas > Stenotrophomonas sp. GD03819. Next base: position 98,773 of record NZ_JAOCEW010000016.1, on the reverse strand, counting down.
ACTTCGTCGGCGCCCGCCTGGGTACCGTGCCGTAGATCCACGCCATGCGTGGATGCGTCTCGCGGCGAAAGGAAGCCGAGCATCGGCTCGGCTACAGAACCGCCCGATCATCGGTAGCGCCGGGCCATGCCCGGCGGCCGCGCACCCGACCATTCAGCCACTGCCGCTATACTGGCCGCTCATTCCTCCAAGAGGCTCGCGACCAATGCGCCATTGATGCCGCCGTCTTCCCACTAGACGGCCTGACTCTTCCCGCCCCTGCGCGCAGGGGAGAACCCGGCATCCATGGAGGTCGCATGACCCCGCATTCCCTCACGCTCGATCGCGTGTCGTATCGATTGGCCGACGGCCGCCCGCTGTTTTCCGATCTGACGTTTTCCTTCGAACCGGTCGCCACCGGCCTCGTCGGTGCCAATGGCGCCGGCAAGAGCGTGCTCGCACGCCTGCTGGCCGGCCGGCTGCTGCCCGACAATGGCCAGGTTCGCGGCAGTGCCCGCGTGTTCCTGTTGCCGACGCCCGGCTATCCACCCGCCGGCACGGTCGGTGAACTGGCCGGTGTCGGCGCGGAACTGGCCGCACTGCAACGCATCGAAGCCGGCAGCGTGGACGAGGCCGACTTCGCCCGCGTCGGCGACCGCTGGGATCTGCGCGAACGCCTGCAGCAGCAATGGCGTACGCTGCAGCTACCCGACGACCTCGATCCGGCCCAGCCGGCCGCGCGCCTCAGTGGTGGCCAGGCCATGCAGGTCGCGCTGTCCGGTGCCTGGGCCAGCGGTGCCGACTGGCTGATCCTGGACGAACCCAGCAACCACCTCGACGCACGCCATCGCCAACAGTTGTATGAACAGTTGCAGCAGTGGCGCGGCGGCCTGCTGGCGATCAGCCATGATCGCGAACTGCTGGCGCACATGCAGCAGATCGTCGAGCTCGATGCGCGCGGGCTGCATCGCTATGGCGGACCGTGGCAGCACTACGCCGACGCGCGCGCCGCCGAACGTGAAGCCGCCGCCGCCCAGCTTGACCATGCACGTGCACAGCACCGGCAGCAGCAACGCAGCGCGCGCGAACAACACGAACGCCAGCAGCAGCGCCAGGCACGTGGCAACCGTGATGCGAAGCAGGCCAACCAGGCCCCGATCCTGCTCGGCCGGCAGAAGCAGCGCGCCGAGGCCAGCCACGGCCGCGCACAGCAGGTGCAGGCCGAGCGCCTGCAGGCCAGCGCAGAGCAGCTGCGCGCAGCTGCATCCGCGGTGCATGCGGCGCCGGAACTGGCGCTGTTTGCCGGTGCGGGCGAGCGTGGCAGCGCGCGTCTGCTGGAGGCCGAGGCGCTGGTGCTGCCACATGGCTGCAGCGCCCCGCTGCAGCTGGAGATCCGCCGGGGGCAGCGCATCGCCGTGGTCGGTGACAACGGCAGCGGCAAATCGACCCTGCTGCGTGTGTTGGCCGGCCAGCTGCCTGCATGCAGTGGCACCGTGCACCGGCATGCACCACTGGCCCTGCTCGACCAGCAGTTGCTGGGGCTGTCCGGCGCGCGCAGCATCCTTGACACCGTGCAGGCCGCCAACCCGCGCGCGGACCCAGGCGAGCTGCGCACGCGGCTGGCCCTGCTCGGGCTGGATGCACAGCGCATCCAGCGGGCGGCCCACAGCCTCAGTGATGGCGAGCGGGTGAAGGGTGCGCTGGCCAGCGTGCTGTATGCCGATCCCGCGCCCCAACTGTTGCTGCTGGACGAACCCGGTAATGCGCTGGATCTGAGCGCATTGCAGGCGCTGGAGGAACTGCTTGCGGCGTGGCCGGGCGCGCTGGTGATGGTCAGCCACGACCGGCACCTGCTGCAGGCATTGCGACCGACCCACGTGCTGCAGGTGAACCCCGAGGGTTGGCAGTGGCGAGATGCCTTGTAGATCCACGCCATGCGTGGATTCGATTTTGTAGAGCCGAGCCCACGCTCGGCTGCAATTGCAGTAGATCCACGCCATGCGCGGATGGAATGATCCGCCAGCCGAGCGTGGGCTCGGCTCTACAAGGCGGGCAAAGACCGGTTGAACCGCCATCCACGCATGGCGTGGATCTACAGGAGCCGTTAGCTCAGCGCTTCCACACCGGGAATGCCTGCGGCATCTGCTGCCACAGCAGCGGTCCCGCACGCAGCTCCTGTTCGTTGAGCAGGCAGGCATCCAGCTCTGCGCGCACGGCGCGCTCGTCCATGTGCACGCCAATCACCACCAGTTCCTGGCGCCGATCGCCCCACAACGGGTGCCACAGGCACTGCATTGCCGAATGCGCGGCCGCGTCCGGAAACTCCTCCGGTCCCGGCAACGGCGCGCTCCAGCAGTCGGCCTGCTGGCGCGCCCATCCGAGGTCGCTGTACGGCAGCGGTGTCGGCGGCAACAGCGGTGTGGTGTCCTCGATGCCCGCACGCACGCGATCGCGCGCGGCGTACCAGAAGCCCGCCGCCTGCGTCCGCGTCGCGGCACCCACGGTGTTCAGCTCGCCCACCCAGTCCATCCTGTTGGCCAGCCAGAACCAGCCTTTGCTGCGGATCACGCCGGGCATGCCCGACTGCAGCGCGCGGGCGAATCGCGCGGGGTGGAACGGACGTCGCGAGCGGTAGACGAAGCTACCGATGCCGTACTCCTCGGTTTCCGGTGTGTGCTCGCCACGCAGTTCCTTCACCCAGCCCGGCGCACGTTGCGCACGCTCCATGTCGAAGCGCCCGGTATCCAGCAGCTCGGCCAGCGGCACATTGCCGAAGCTGGACAGCAGCAGCTTCGCGTCGCGGTTCAGGCCACGCAGCACAGCCAGCGTGTCCTGCAGCACTTCGTCATCCACCTGGTCCATCTTGCTGACCACGATCACGTCGGCAAACTCCACCTGCTCGCACAGCAGGTCAACCACGCCGCGATCGTCCTCCGGGCCGGCCTGCTGGCCGCGCTCGGCCAGTCGCGACGTCGAGCCGAAGTCGGCAAGGAACGCGCTGCCGTCGACCACCGTCACCATCGTGTCCAGCCGCGCGATGTCACTCAGGCTGAAGCCGTGCTCGTCGCGCACCGCGAAGGTGGCCGCCACCGGCATCGGCTCGCCGATGCCCGTCGATTCGATCAGCAGATAGTCATAGCGGCCCGCATCGGCCAGGCGCCGCACTTCCTGCAGCAGGTCATCGCGCAGCGTGCAGCAGATGCAGCCGTTGCTGAACTCCACCAGCGTCTCTTCGGTGCGGCGCAGTTCGGCCCCACCTTCGCGCACCAGCTGCGCGTCGATGTTGACCTCGCTCATGTCGTTGACGATGACCGCCACGCGCAGACCCTCGCGGTTGCGCAGGATCTGGTTGAGCAGGGTGGTCTTGCCGGCCCCCAGGAAGCCGGACAGCACGGTGACCGGAAGGCGACGGTCGGCGCGGGAAACAGTGTTCATGTCGGAGCGGGTTGGCTGCGGAACGGAAATGTTACTGTATAACAATTGTTGCACAAGGAGCCTCCCCCGATGAAGTCGCCTTCTGCCGCCCTGCTCGATGCCGGCGCGGTCGCCCTGTCCAGCCTGTGCCTGCTGCACTGCCTGGCGCTGCCCCTGCTGGCCGCCGCGCTCCCCCTGTTCGGCACCTGGGCCGAAGCGGAATGGGTGCATCTGCTGTTCGTGGCCATCGCCCTGCCGCTGACCGGCTACGCGCTGTGGCGGGCCGAGCGCCGTCACCCGCTGCCGGTGCTGGCCTGGGCCACCGCCGGCGCCGGTCTGGGCCTGTTGCTGGCCGGCGCGCTGGCGCTGCCCTCGCATGACTGGGAAACGCCGATGACCGTCACCGGCAGCCTGCTGCTGGCCGCCACGCACATCTGGAACGCACGGCACCGGCACGCGGGGTAGAGTCGACTGTTAGTCGACTCTCGCGCGAAGCGCGGGATCTCATGCCGCCTGGGCGAAGAGCAGTCGACTAACAGTCGACTCTACCGCCCCTCGGCCTATTTGCCGTAGCGGCGAAGCAGCTCGACCAGCACCGCGGCCTCGTCCGCCCGCTGCTGCGGGTCGTCGGCAGCCACCACATGTTCCTGCAGGTGCTCGTGCAGCAGTTCCATCAACAGGCTGTGGGCTGCACCGCGCACGGCGGCGACCTGCACCAGCACGTCCGCGCAGTCGCCCGCCTCGCCCTCGGGCTTGTCCAGCGCCTGCTCCAACGCCGCCACCTGACCCGCGATACGGCGCACCCGGGTCAGCAGCTGCTTTCGATTCTTGTGTACATGGGCCATGACTGGATCATATACCCTATGGGGGTATCCACTCCACCCCCCTTGGTCCCCCCATGCACCTGGACGCCCTCGCCGCCGCCCGCCGCCACGAACACCGCTTCGACGACGGCAATCCGCTGGCCGAACGCAATACCCGCCGCGCCCTGTGGCTGACCGTGGGCATGATGCTGGTGGAGATCATCGGCGGCTGGTGGTTCAACTCCATGGCCGTGCTCGCCGACGGCTGGCACATGAGTTCGCACGCGCTGGCGCTGGGCCTGGCGGTGTTCGCCTACCGCTGCGCGCGCCGCTACGCGCACGACCCGCGCTTCGCCTTCGGCACCTGGAAGATCGAGATCCTGGCCGGCTACACCAGCGCCATCGCCCTGCTCGGCGTCGCCGCGCTGATGGCCGTGCAGTCACTGCAGCGGCTGTGGGCACCGGCGCCGATTCACTACAACGAAGCCATCGCCATCGCTGCGGTAGGCCTGGGCGTGAACCTGCTCTGCGCATGGTGGCTGCACGACGGCCCGGGCCACGCGCATCACCACCACGGGCATGACCATGGCCATCATCACGGGCATGACCACGAACACCACGATCACGGCCATGCGCACGGTCACGACCTCAATCTGCGCTCGGCCTACGTGCACGTGCTGGCCGACGCCGCCACCTCGGTGCTGGCCATCGTCGCCCTGCTCGGCGGCAAGCTGCTGGGCCTGACCTGGCTGGACCCGGTGATGGGCCTGGTCGGCGCCGTGCTGGTCACGGTGTGGGCTGTAGGCCTGCTACGCGACAGCGGCCGCATCCTGCTCGACGCGCAGATGGACGCACCGGTGGTGGCCGAAGTTCGCGAAGTGATCGAACAGGGCCCCTGGCCGGCGCGCCTGGCCGACCTGCACGTCTGGCAGGTCGGTCGCGGCAAGTACGCGGTCAGCGCCAGCGTGGTTACCAGCGACGCCCGTCTGGATGCCGATACCGTGCGCAACGCACTGGCGATCCATGAGGAGCTGGTGCATGTAACGGTGGAGATCCACCGCAGCTGATCCTGCGCGACTGCGGTCGAATCTGTAGAGCCGAACCCATGCTCGGCTTGCCGTTGCCTTTGCAGCGCCGAGCCATGCTCGGCTGTCGCAGGCCATCAGCCGAGCACGGGCTCGGCTCTACAGTCAGAGCTTCAGCATCATCCGCAGCAGGTACATCAGCAGCGGCAGCGCACTCAGCACCGCACCACCGATGCCGATCCACGGCCAGCGCTCGCCGCGCACGCGCGAGGCCACCGCCAGGCCGCAGCCCACCAGTGCCGCGCCCAGCACGCCCACGCCCAATCCCGCAGCCATGCCATTGCCGCCTGCGGCCACCGCCGCCTGCGCAGCGACGCTGCCCGCGCCCCAGCCCACCACGATCCCAAGCCAACTGGTCATGCCGCACCACGGTGCCCTGCCCTGCGCCATCCGAAAACCCCTGTGTCCTTGCCGAATTTCTGTACGGGCCGTGCCCGCATGCTGCCTACACTAGCCGCACCTGCCCCGTAGGGACATCCCATGCGCACGCTCCGCCTGCTGCTGCCCGGTGCCCTCCTGCTGCTCGCCGCCTGCAGTGGCGACGCCGGGCTTCCTTTCAGCGCCGACCCGTTGCAGGGCTGCTTCGCCACCGGCGCGCGCAAACCGGCCGATTTCCGCATCGACAGGGAAGGCGGCCAGTACTTCGTCTCCTTCAGCCGCGGCGACCAGTGGCAGCGCGAGCCGAATGCTCTGCACAAGGCCACCCGCAGCGAGATCAGCCGCTACTTCCGCGATGACGCCGAGCAGATCGACAGCGCGCTGATCCGCATGGCCGGTGGCTTCGGCATCTTCCACTTCAACAAGGACGCGACATTGAAGGGCAAGGCCAGTGATAGTGACTACATGGCGCTGATGCTGATCGGTGCTGGGCCGGTGTATGCGGTGAAGTGCCCGTAAGACGCAATGATTCTGATGGCGACTCAGGGCACTATGGGCGCATCCTGTCTTCTTTGAGGAGCGATGCCAATGCTGCTGTTTCTGCTGCTTGCGGTAAGCGCGCCGAAGACCCAGGGTGCCTATGACGAAGTCCGGCAGCTGCCCGATGGCCAGATCCTGATAATGCGCACTCTGGATTGGGACCTCGGCAATGGCACGAAGGAGCGCGTCATCGTGCACTGGCTGCTGCAGGAGGACGGCCGCATGCGCTACGACTTCGATCGGCAGCCACCGCAAACCCAGGAGGCCCATCGTCGATCGTGCGCGCGGCAGGGCATGCAGCCGTCGCGTGGCGTCGGCATGATCGCGGGGGAAGGGACCACACACGGTTACAGCTGCACCAGCGCTAGCGTCGGGCCCACGCCCGACTCCTCCCTGCCTGCATCCACGCATGGCGTGGACCTACTTTGACATCGGCTTGGCTCTACAACAGCTGCGGTACCATGCCCTCCCCCGAACCGCCCCGGTACCCGCCGTGCCCCATTACACCGGCCCCCTGCTGACCCGCGACAGCGCCGATACCCTGCGCCGTGCCCATGACAAGGGCGCTGCCGACTGGCAGGGCTCGCTCGACCTCGGCCGCAGCGAGGACAGCGTGGCGCTGGATGCCGACGGCTTCCGCTTCCGTGGCCAGCCCTACCCGTGGCCGGGCAAGCTGAAGGACCGCACGCTGTACTACTGGGACGGCGAGGAATTCGCGCCGATCTCGCGTTACAGCGGTTCGCTGATCAAGCTGGTGCCGACCGAATGGGGCGCACCGACCTTCGAGATCGACGGCATCAAGATGCTGCCGACCTCCAAGCTGTCACCCTTCGAGGATGCGCGCCGCAAGGTCGAGCTGGTCGCCCCGGCCGGCAAGGTGATCCTCGATACCTGTGGTGGCCTGGGCTATTTCGCCGCCTGCGCGCTGGAGGCCGGTGTCGGCCAGATCCGTTCGTTCGAGAAGAATGCCGACGTGATGTGGCTGCGCACGCTCAACCCGTGGTCACCGGATCCGGAATCGGCTGCGGCCGGTGGCCGCCTGCAGTTCAGCCACGGCGATGTCTCGCAGCAGATCGAACAGGTGGCCAGCAACAGCGTCGACGCGATCCTGCACGACCCGCCGCGCTTCGGCATCGCCGGCGAACTGTACTCGCAGGTATTCTACGACCACCTCGCCCGCGTCATCCGAAAGGGCGGTCGCCTGTTCCATTACACCGGCGCGCCGAACAAGCTTACCAGCGGCCGCGACGTGCCACGTGAAGTGGCCAAACGTCTGGAAAAGGCCGGCTTCAAGGCCGAGCTGGCGCTTGACGGTGTGCTGGCCGTCAAGCGCTGAGCCTCACTCCGAATCCACCTTGGCCAGCTTCATCACCCACGCCGGCACCTCGGGTTCACCGGCGTAGAACTCCTTCGGTTTCTTCTCCGCCATCGCCCAGCGGTGCAACCAGCTCGGGCCGTAACGGCCGCTGTAGCCTTCGGCACCACGTGCATAGGCCGGGTCACGCATCGCTTCATCCAGTGAGATGAAGCGATAGCCGCGGCGCTTCGTCGCCGCCACCAGTTCGGCAAACGTGGCTGCATTGAGTTCGTTGGCGTGCATCAGCCAGACCTGTGGCAGCGCGTAGCCCAGCAGTGCCTGCGACTGCTTCTCGTAGTAGTCCAGCTTGTTCAGCATGTACGGCACGTAGCCCTTGCGCAGCTGTGCCAGCGTCGCCTCGCGCGCCGGTGAATCCGGCTGCTCGTTCATCACGTTGGCGTAGGCGAACGCCCACACCCACTCGCCGTTGTCGACCGTCACCGGTGCCACGCGGTAGCCATGCTGCTTGAAGAACACGTCCATCTCCGCGCGTTCTTCCGGCGTGCGCCCGGCACGCAGATAGGGATGGCGCATCCACTGCGGCTTGAGCCCGCGCTCGGCCAGCAACGGCCGCAGCACCGCCTCGCCACGCAGGAAATCCTGCTGGAACGCAGGCACGCCCTTGGCATTCAGGTCCATGTGCGAGTAGGTGTGGTTGCCCAGCGCATAACCGGCGTCCAACCAGTCGCGCAGCATCTGCACCCGCGCCGGCTGCACCTGCCCGTCGATCTCAAGCTTGTTCCCGTTGACGAAGCCGACTACCGGCACACCCGCCTGGTGCAGCTGCGCCATCAGCGCTTCATGCCGCGACTGCAGGTCCGGCGGAACGATCTGGTCCACCCGCGCCCAGGGCAGGTCGTCGATGGTCACCGCAATCCGGCGATCCACTTCGGCGGCGTGCACCGCCAACGAACACAGCAGCAACGGCACAGCACGGAGCAACCAACGCATCAGCACATCCTTGCAGGAGCGAAGTGCTGACTTTAGCGCGATTGTGTATGCGTGGTCGGCCACGCACCCGCTATGGGCTGCGCGACTGCACCTGACGCTCGCGCACGATCGCCCGCCACAGCATGAATCCCTCAGCCATCGCCATCAGCATCAACGCGACCAGCACCAGGGCAAGGTCATCGGGATTGCGCAGCAGCGGCGCGTGCTCGCGGGTGAGGATGCCGAATACCACCTGTTGCGCCTGTGCCAGCGGCAGCCGGCCCTGCTCGCCCAGTTCCACCAGGCACGCCGCTGGGGACAGTTTGGCTACGCTGATCCACGCCATGTCGTACAGATGCAATGCCCTGACGGCCAGCGCCAGGATCGCGGCGTGCAGCGCCATCACCCCCCAGTTGGCGCGTCGCAGGCGTTCCGACAGACGACCCAGGCGGTAGACGCTGATCGACATCGCGCCCAGCAGCGCCAGTGCCACGCCTGCCATCGGAATCCACTGCAACGGTTGCCATGGTGCAAGCGCAGTGGACCGCGCCAGCAGCTGTTCGGCCACCTGCATGCGCGCGACCGGGTCAGGCCCACCGCATGCGTCATCCACCGGCTCCAGCAGCAGTCCCACGCGGTAGTGGAAGAAGCCGGCTGCAAGCGCTACCGCCAGCAGCGCCACCACCTGCAGTGCCAGCAGGATCGGGCCAGGACCACAGATACGACAGAAGCGGGTAGCGGCAGAGACCATCGGTTCATCCGTGACAACAAAGGACCATCCTAACCAAGCGCCCTGTGCTTGTCGGCTGGCGGATACGACAACCGTCGCGTGGTCCCGGTAGGATGTGGATGAGCATGGATGGTCGTACGTAGAGGTGTTGTGGATGGTCACGCTGTATCTGTGGGTGAGAACGCTGCTTCCGCTGCTGGCATTCGTGATCGCGTGGATGCTGCTGTCGCGCCTGATCAAGGCCCGCGTAGCGCGTCTTCCACGGGTTCCCTTGAACCTGCCCGAGCACAGCACCAGCCCGCGCCGGAAGGACCGGCGCATCTACGCACGCAAACTGCGGCGCAGACCGGGCCTGCGCACCGCAACGCGCCCGGCCACCGCGCCGCGCAGCTGGAACCTCGCGGCCGTGTTCGTCTCGTTCTCCGCATTGATCGCCACCGTGCTGGTCATGCCGGATGGCGCGCGCTTCCAGGTGATGGTCGAGAGCCTCACTGGCTACCCGGCCACGATTGCAGAAGTACAGGTTCCCGCTGCCGGGCAGCCTCTCGTGCTGCAGGCGTGGCAGCCCGCACTGGCGCAGCTGTCGCGGCCGGTAGCGATGCGCTACCCGATCGGGCGCACCGGCGGCGAGCATGAGGCACGCGCCACGCTACCGGTACAGGTGAGGCATCAGGGTGATCGGCTGCAGGTGGCTGCGGCCTTGCCGGTGGATACCAATGTGCTGCGTGCAGAGCTTGCGCGCTTGGCGGGGCTGCCGGTTGAGGCCATCACCGTCCGCCAGAACAAGATCGCGCCCTGGCTGGAACCCGGCTGGAAGCCGCTGGCCAACCTGTAGAGCCGAGCCCACGCTCGGCTGCTTTTGCAGTAGATCCACGCCATGCGTGGATGGATGCAGAGCGGAGTCGAGCATTACTCAACTCTACAGATCACGATCCGCGCGGCAGCTTCGCGGCCCACATGTTGTCCACCAGATTCGGGTAACGCCGTCCATTCTCTTCCGCCCGCTGTCGCGCCGCCTCTTTCTGCGCAGGCGACAGCGGCTGCGAGGTCTGGCCCTTGGGGTTGGGCTTCTTCCACGGGGGTGTCTTGGTCTGGCGCATGGCCGCAGCTTACCGCTTCAGGAAGTTCAGCAGTGCCAGATTGAAGTGGTCGGCATGGCTGGTATTGCACCCATGTGGTGCGCCTTCCAGGATCACCACTTCGCTACCTGCGATCGCCCGGTGCGTGCGCTGGCCAGAACCTTCAAACGGCACGATGGCGTCGCTGTCACCATGCAGAATCAGTGTTGGCACCGTGATCTTCTTCAGATCGTCGCGAAAGTCGGTGGTCGCGAACGCGTGCATGCAACCCAGCGCCGCCGTCTGGTCGGATTGATGGCACAGCGCGATGGCCGCCTGACGCGTCTCTTCGGTCACCATCAACTGGCCATTGGCGCTGAAGAAATCGCGGGTGAAGCCATCGAAGAACGCCTCGCGATCCTTCTCCAATCCACTGCGCATTTCGTCGGCCTTGTCCTGGGTCAGCGGGCCTTCCGGGTTATCGTCGCTGCGTAGCAGGAACGGCGGTACCGCTGCTGCAAACACCACACTGTGCAGGCGTTCCTGGCCATGGTTGGCCACGTAACGCGCTACCTCGCCACCGCCCATCGAGAAGCCGACCAGGGTGACGTCGCGCAGGTCACGCTCCTCGATCACCCCGGCCAGATCCGCCGCCAGCGTGTCGTAGTCGTAACCTTCTGCCGGCTTGTCAGAACGGCCGAAGCCACGCCGGTCGTAGCTGATCACCCGGTGCTGCGCGTCGCGCAGGATCGACACCTGCGTCTTCCAGGCATCGGCGGACAGCGGCCAACCGTGAATCAGAATGACCGGGCGGCCATCGCCACCGGTGTCTTCAACGTGCAGGCGGACGCGGGAAGCAGGCATGGGAGCTCCTGTGGAAGGGGAGGATTTCAGGCTATGGGCCGGCCCCTATCGCGACCGTGATGGAATCGCCGGCCGCCATGACACCGCCTGCACAGGGCACGCCACCCGGCCAATCCATGGATGCGGGCATTCACTCCCTGGAAATCCCGTTTCGTCGCAGGGCGGCTGCGGCCCTCGGAGCACCGTGCGAGCCTGCATGAATCCCGCCCTGGAGCCTCGCCATGCTGCTGCTCACCCTGCCCCTGCTGGCCGCCGGCCTCGCCGCCGCACCCGCGCCCTCCGATGACCTGCGCGAGCAGATCCACCAGGCCGACGCGCAGCTGTTCGCCGCCGCGTTCGACGACTGCGATGCCGACAAGGCCGCGGCCATGACCACTGAAGACATGGAGTTCTTCCATGACAAGGCGGGCAAGTCCGCCAGCAAGCGCGACGACTTCCGCCGCAGCGTGGCCGCCCTGTGCGAGAGCACGCGCGTCAACCACACCCGCCTGCGCCGCGAGCTGGTGGAAAGCTCGCTGCAGGTGTTTCCGCTGCACGATGACCGCGCCCTGGAGATCGGCGACCACCGCTTCCATGAGCGTGATGCTAAGGGTGTCGAGCACTGGACCGGCCAGGCCCGCTTCATCCAGGTCTGGCGCCGCGTGGACGGGCGCTGGCTGGCCGAGCGGGTGATCAGCTACGACCATCGGCCGGCGGACTGATCGCCGCGATGCGGTGGTTCACGGACCGGTTCTATACTGCCCAGGTCCATCACGACCTACCGCTGCAGATCGACCCATGGCAGAGATCACCCCCAACCATCCCGAGTACGGCCTCAACCAGCAGATCCGCCAGGGCGTGGCTGCTCTGGACGCGCAGCATGGCCGTCCGTTCGACCAGACCAGCGAGCGGCTGACCGCCAGCCTGACCGTGCTGGCCCGCGAGCAGGGCCTGCAGCAGGTCGACCACGTGCTGGTCAGCAACGCCACGGCCAACCAGCCGGCAGGACACAACATCTTCGTGGTACAGGGCGACCCGGCCAATCCGGCGCACCTGCGGGCAATGATGCCGACCGCAGTGGCCGCGCAGATGCCGGTGGAGCAGTCGATGCAGAAGCTCGGCATTGCCCCGCAGCAGCCGGCCATGGGGCAGCTGCCCGAACAGCAGGCCCGTGAGCAGGAACAACAGCAGAACCCGGCACACCGCCTGGGCTGAGCCGCCTCCAGCGTTACCGGCGGCCCACCGCGAGAACGTCGGCTCGCCGTACGCTTGCCGCCCTAGGCCATGCGCGGCCCGGACTGCTCCTGCACCTGGCGCTGCTGCAGCTCATCCTGCGTACGCGCCTGCCCAGACTGCGACAGCTGCTCAGCGCGCTCGAAGGAGATTTCTGCCGGTGTCTGCGCGGCCACCGCCGTTGGCATGCTGGCCCGCAACTGTGCCGGGTCGTTGCGCTCCCCCTGGACGATGAAGATGCTCTGCGCCACATCGGCCTGCGCGGTGCGATCGCTCAACAGCACATGGTCGACCTGGGTCAGGCCATTGGCCTTGGCCAGCGCGTACAGGCTGGCACTGATGTTCTCGCTGGTGGCATCGAAGGCACGGCCCCGCTCTGCATCGAGCCGGGCCACGCCCTGGTGGATCTGCGAGAGCAGCGGGTCGTTGCTGTGCCGGGCCAGAAGATCACCGCTTCGTTCGCCCATGCCCTCGGCATCACTCAGCATGTGTTGCTTGAGACTGCGCTCCGGCAGGGGATTGGTTTTCCTCTGGTTGAGCTCGCTGTCCGGAAACGGCGGATCAATGCTATCCACACCGTGGATGTTGCGCAGCGGTCGGAATGCATCCTTGCCTGCCCCCTTGATGTCAAGAGGAATGCGAACATCCGGAAGAAGCTGGCCGGCGGGACCACCCAACGCGTTCACGTCGATGCTGCCTTTCCGCTGGATGCCCGCGTGATTCAGCGCTTCCCAAGTGAAGTCCACGCAGTTGTGGCGAACATCCTGATAGTGCTTGCTGAAACCAAATTTCTCCGGGTCCGAGCCGAACTGCTGGAGCTTCCTGTACTGCTCTTCGCTGATCTCGAGGGTACGGGTGTAGCGCGGGTCTCTATAGACCGTTGCGTCATCCTCCATGATGGCGCCAGGACCATTCATGCTTCCGTGCTCCTTGGGAGCAAATCCATAGCTCTTCGCAGGCACGCCGGGTGCATGCAGGACGTAGAACATATGTCCTGGGGCGGACGTCTGCGGAACACCCTCAGCGTCGACGGCCGGCTTGTGCGTCCTGGGGTCGATCAGCGGTGTGCCAGGTGCAGCAATAACGATCTCTACGGTATAGCGCGGCTTGTCCATAAGGTGATTCTTTCGTTCCTTCCAGTGGTAAGTGGTTACTTGCCTGGCGGCCGGGCTGCGTGTACCCGCAACTGAGCCGAGTAATGCTGCAGTTCCGGCGAGGCCTGCGCAGTGCGAACCTGTACGCGATAGCGGGTATCAAGCTCCAGTGGCAGAGCAACCAGGCTCAGCGTGTATTGGCCGTCACTGCCCATGTGCGGCGACGTATACCGCCATTCGCTGGATGCATGCCATTCCGGAAGCTGTTCACCTGCATTGAGCACCCCGGCCTGATAGCTGTCGTAGGTGGGAACATCCTTCCAGGCATCAGTGCCCCATTGCTGCAGGGTCACCTCGAACGGGACCCTTGATGTGCCCACGTCAGGCTCGTCCGGCCTTCCTGTCCCTTGGCGCTGCAACTCCAGCTCCAGCGCATACGTGCGACCCGGCTTGAAGTTGCGGGCATTCGTCTCGAACTCGAACCGCACCGCCTGGCCAGGCTCGGCAACGATAATTGGCTTGACCAGATCCAGTGGCTCCGGCGCATCCGGTACGCGGCTGCTGCAGGCGCCGAGTGCGCCCGCCAGCGTGAAGACCAGGCCGGCGCGCAGCCAGCGGTGGATACCCAGCATGATTCAGATCCTTTGGCTCCCTGCCATGAGGTTCAACCCTAGCCGCCGGCTGCTGGCGCCGCAACCGGCCAATGAAAAAGGCAGGGTCTTCACCCTGCCTTCTTCACGCGGCTCGCCGCCGGGCGTGCCCCGGCGTCACCCCATTACAGCTGAATCCGCGCCACGCTCTCGTCAGCGCCCTTGTCATCCTTCTCGCCGTTCTTGATGCTCACGAACAACACGTTGTTCTTCGCATCCAGCGCCAAGCTGTTCGGGTGGGTCGGCACCTTGTAGGTCGCCACCTTCTGGTAGCTGTCACTGTTGTACGCGGTCACCGTACCGGCTTCGCGGTTGGTCACGTACAGGCGCTTGCGCGGTGCATCCAGCAGGATGCCCAGCGGGCCGGCGTCGGTCGGGATGCTGGCCAGTTCCTTGCCGGTGCTGCGGTCGAGCACCAGCACGCGCTGGCCCGGATGCTTGCTGACCAGGCCGCTGCTCTTGGCCTGGTAGCCACGCAGGAATTCCGAGCCCTGGTCGGTCACGAACAGGCGCTTGCCGGCCGGGTCCAGCGCGATGTTCATCGGCTGCTCGGCGGCGATCTTATGCTGCGCCACCACCTTGTTCGAATCGGTGCCCACCACCACCAGATCGGCCAGCAGGTTGCTGGTGTACACGCGCTTGTTGGCCGCATCCAACGCCAGGCCCGGTGCCTTGGCATTACCCAGGCCGTCGATGGTGTTGATCACCTTCAGCGTGTTCGTATCGATCACGAACAACACGCTGCTCACGTCCGGCTGGCTGCTGTGGCCGGTCACGTACAGGCGGTTGGCCGCGCTGTCGACCACCAGCTCGCGCAGGTCGTGGGTGTAGGCGGCCTTGCCATCCTTGCTGGTCTTCTTTTCCATCAGCTGGATGGTGCCGACGGCCTTGTTCTGCGCGGTGTCGACCACGGTCACCGACAGGTCCACGGTGTTGCCCACGTACAGGCGGTTGTGGGCGTCATCCAGCACCACGCCGAACGCCTTGCGCTCCAGCGGGATACGGGTTTCCACGGCCAGCGTGTTCGGGTTCAGGCGCAGCACCTGGGCCGGGCCGGCGTCATCGCCGAAGCCGCCGGAGGAGGCCACGAACACGGCGTTCTGCTTCGGGCTGTAGGCCAGCTCGTACAGGCCCTTGGCCACGGCCTGGCGCTGCACGGCGGCGGTGGCACTGGCGGCGGGCGCGTTGTCGGCGAATGCGGAGGGCACGCCGAGGCTGAGCGAAACGGCAACGGCCAGCGCGGCCGAGCGGAAGAGAGGATTACGGAACATGCGAGCGTCCTTGAATGGGCACGGGAAGGTGTCCTGGCTCGCTGGGCCGTACTGCGACGGCCCGACCTGCATCTGTCTGCGCGGGGTGGGCTGGCTGGGGTTGCGGGGGAATGGTAGCAGGTGGGGGGCGTGGCGTGCGCCGGCGCGCGTATGGCAGGCGCGCGGATTACTGCTCCTTCAACCGCAGCGAATCGGCCACATCGGTCTTGGCCGCCACTTCTGTAGCGATGCTGGCGCGGCGGTGCCCCGGGTCGTTGCGGTCGCCCTGCACGATGAAGATGCTCTCTGCCGCATGGCTGCTCTTCGTCGGCTGGCTGAGCAGCACGTGGTCCACGCGAGAGAGATTGTTCTGCTTGGCCAGCACCAGCAGGCTGGCGCTGATGCGCTGGCTGGCCGCATCGAACGGGCGGCCATGCGCAGCGTCCAGCTCGGCCACTTTCTGGATCAGCTGCGAGAACAGGCGATGGTCCGGATGCGAGGGGTCCAGCAGCGTGCCGGCCACTTCAATCGGCGTCGGCGGCGGTTCATCGCTGGCACGGTCGCCCTGGCGATGATGTTCGGCCTCGCGCTCGGGCATCGCATGGTGGGTTTCGGCATTCAGATCGCTGCCTGGGAACGGCGCGGCAATGCACTGGATTTCCGGCAGGTTGAACAGCACCGCGAACTCGCCCAGATTGCTGCCGCCGTCCAGCGGTGCCGGCAGCGGATGCAGGCCGGCATAGTGCAGCGCGGCCCAGACGAAATCGCTGCAGCGGTTGATGGTGGCTGGGCGATCCACATCGAATTCGAACTCGGCCGGTTCCTCGGCGAAATCACGCAGGCAGCCGTAATGCTCCTCGGTGATTTCCAAGGTGCGGCTGTAGTACGGGTCCAGATGCTCGTCGGCATCGTCGTGGCGCACCTGTGCGTACTGCACGCCGGTGCGGGTTTCACCCGGTGCTTGGCGCGGCGGTGCGAAGCCGTAACTGTGGGCCTCGTCGCCCGCGGCTACCTGCAGGTACATGTGGCCGCGCGGCGAGATGCCCCCACTTTTCAGCGGGGTGCCGGGCGCGGCCAGATAAAGGGTTACGGTGTAGCGTGTTGCCTGCTCCATGCCTGTTCAGCCTTGATGGGTGCTGCGGTCCTGGCTGGATGATGGCATAGGTGGGATGGGGGGCAGGTGGAGGAAGAGAGGCGACCGATCGCGGCTTGCTGAATGTGTGAACCAGCCAGCAATCTCATGAGAGCGGCACTGCAACCGGTGGTGGCGAGCTGAATCTCAGTTACCACACGAGGAGTTGCGCCGGATCCGGCTGGAAGCGTATCCGGCGCGCAGATGCTGCTCAGACCACGGGTGCCGGCGTAATAGACGACTCATCTGCAATGAAGACACTCACTGCGGCGTTGCCCACGATGTTGGTCGTGGCGGCGTCGACCGCCCCGCCGATGACACCACCAAGGATAGGAACCATCTTGCTGAGGTTCACTACGCCGGTGGTGCCGGCCTTCGTCAGCAGACGGAAGCCCACAGCCTTGTTGATGCGAATGATCGTTGCGCCGGTGATCCGGTTGATGCTCGCCTGGGCCAGCTTCTTTCCAAACTGGATGCCGACGTCCTTCAGCACCTCCTTTGCGGCGTTCCCCGTCAGGCATGCGTAAACCATTGCCTTCACCTTGTCATCGTGAACGTTGTATCCCGCCATGTGCGCGATCGCAGCAATCATTCGGATCTGAATGAAGTACACGCTGGCAAGATTGGCTGGAATCGTCACCGGCATGACCAGAAGCCCCCCCAACCCCGTGACGAACCCCGAGGTCGCGGCCTTGGTGTTCTGCCAGCGAACCAGCGAATTTGCCTTGTCCTCCAGTGTGCCCGGCTCCCGCATGTAGCTTTCAGCCATCTCGATGGCCGAGTCGACACCCGGCAAGCCATTCATGGCCTTCTCGTAGGCATAGTCCAGCGCCTGCATGATCTTGCTTTCGGTAAGTTCCTTTGCCACGAATTTCTCCTTGAAGAGCGAAGTTGGGCCGACCTGCCAATGCATGCCGGCACGCGAATCCAGATCGTTGAAAGTTCCAGCGAAAGCCCATGCAGGCCATCCGTTGGAAATACGCGGAATGAAGGAAGGGCAGCATCGAAACAATCGGCCCGTCCCGACATGCAAGCTCATTCTTACCCGGCACATCTCATCGCACAGGAGACAGCACGGTGCGTCGGAGCTGCCTCTCAGTGGGCGCAATCATCGGAGCAGTATTTCGCACCAGCAACGAAAAATGCTTAGGAATAGTTGAGTCTTGCGGAAACTGAGCATTCATGAACCTACACTCGATATCCGATCAGACCTCCCGAGCCTGGCGTGATTGCGCGTCACGCACCACAGAACGGTCACTTTCGCGAGTGGGCGAACGTCTCCATGCGGATGTTCATAAGATCGTTGGCAAAGCCACGAACCATCAGGGCTTCGAGATCATCAATCATCCCCGGGTCCACGTCGTACGCACTGAAGTACCCAGCCAAGTCGAACAGCTCGAGACTGACCCGTTTCGGCTGGCGAAGCTTTTCGTAGCCTGGCTTGAACTCCCGATTCCGATCAGGATGGCTAACCAGCGAGATGGACTGCACATCGCGCCGTCGATTGAAGGCCAGGTTGATTTCCTTCCAGAGCGATTGCTCACGAGCCTTTCCGACGTACAAGGCCTGGCCACGAGAATCATAGAAGATGTAGATGCCACAGCTATTTTCAAGCTCGGCCTTCACTCCCTGCGCATACTTGCTCGCGCCCGAACCACCGTTGAAAACCTGCCAACTCTTCTCTTGCTTGGTCAGGCACCGGTCAATCGTGTAGAACTCTACAATTGGCTGGATAGTCCTGAACTGCGACTCATCCACGGCCGCTTCCCGCGACTTCGCCAACGCGGAAGCCACCTGATTGGCACTAAGGTCCTCGTCGCGATTCTTCCAGTTGATCAGCGTTCCCACTGAAACCCCCAGAGCAGCGGCCAGCTCACCCTGCGAGGTGGTTCCCAGCTTCCGGGTCAACGATTCAATCAGATCTGTTGCTTTCATTGCGGGTCCATCTGCATTCACAAGTCATCGGAAGCTCATCGATGAGCTTCGGCCAAGCGCGCAATGCACGCGCGTAACGCCCTATCGGCACCATCCATCTGAACTTGAGTGCACGTTCCACCGAATCACATGCTCGCCGCACGAATCTGGATGTCGTGCTGCACCCGCTGGTCTTCCAGCTGCTGGTCCATCTGATTGGCAAGCGCACGCCGATGCGCTTCGCGGCTGACCGCATCGAACTGTTGCAGTGACTCTTCAACTGATGTCTGCGCCGCCAGCTCGGTCGGCATCGCAGCGCGCTGATGGGCCGGATTGCTGGGCTCACCCTGCACCACGAACAGCGTGTGCCCGGCCGGGTGTTCGCGCGTAGCGTTGCTCACCAGCACATGGTCCACCCGTTCCAGGTCGTTGTCCTTGGCCAGTACCAGAAGGCTGACGGTCATGCGTTCGCTGACTTCATCGAAGCTGCGGCCGTGCTTGGCGTCCAGCGCTTCCACGCCCTCACGGATCTGCTGATACAGCGCGTGATCGGGGTGGCCGGGCTGCGTGGGGTCCTGCAGCGCCCGGTTCGCGGTCGATGCCTCATCCGGTCCGGGCACGGCCGGCTCAGGGCTTGGCGGTGTCGTAGGCTCGGCAGGAACAGGGACAGCCGCAGTGACGGGCTGGAGGTCATCCAATGGAGCCGGTTCGGGCTCTGGCACGTGTTGTGCCGCTTCCTGCTCCACAGGCCATGGATCGCGCGCGGGCTCAGCAGGCAGCGGCTCCTTGAACGGCACCTGCTCGACCTCCTGCCCTGCCATGTCCTGCTTTGGAGCTGGAGCAAGCACAGGCATCGGGACCATCTTCTCCGGTTCCGCCGCCTGCTCTATGCGCTGTGTTGGCATCGCCTGCGTTGCCGCATCCAGAGGCGCGGCGGCATGTGGCGTCGCGCGCTCAGGTGCGGCCGGGTGCGCCTGCATCGGCCCAGTGGGCTCCGGCGTCTGTGAGGCGGTACGGTCTTCGGTGGGCGCCTCGCTGTTTGGATGGGGCTGAGGTTGCGGCTCCGCCTCACGCCGCGGCGGGTCGCGCTGTTCGGCGTGCCGCTGAGGCTCGGGCTTATCCTTTGGGGCGGGCGTAGGCGGTGGTGCGACCGTTATCGCTGGCGACGCCGCCGCAACCGCCGCAGGCGCGATGGGTTGCGCAGTCGCCGGCTCTTCAGGCCGCACTTCCACGTTCCCATCCTGCTCGGATGGCTTGTCGCCATGTGCCACCTGCGCGGCTGCTCGCGCAGCCTCTCCCGCATCTACCTGCGCAGCACCCAGCCGATTTGCCTCCTGCAGTGCCTGCCGGTACGCCTCCTGCTCAGCCGCCGACAGTGCAGCAATGCGCAGCTCGGGCGAGTCCGGCAACGGCGCCTGCTCGTTGGCACGCGCGCGCACCTCATTCCATGCGGCCTGCAGCTCCTGCGTGCTGGTGGTCGCGACGGCGCGCGCCACGCCATCCTGGCCTACCTTGTAATGGGTGATGGGCCGGGACGCGCCCGCGTTGCCTTCGGCTACAGGCCCCAGTTCCTGCAGCGTGGGACCCGTAATGCCGTGCTGCTCGCGCGTGCGCGCCGTAGCCAGGGCAATGGCCTGCTCCCACGCCGGTGACAGCGCGACGCCCGCAGCGTAGTAGCTGTGGCGAAGCTCGTTCTGGTTCACTTCCGGCGCAGATGGCAACGGTCGCGCGTCAAATGCGGCAATGGTCTGGTTGAACTGATCGAGCGACGGCTGCTGGATGGTGCGGGTCAGCTCCAACTCCAGCGCCATGTTCCCCTGCGCGATCTGGCCAGCGTGGTGCCATTGCCCTGCTTCGTCGCGCTGGTAAAGCTGGTTGTCCGAGCCCTGGATGGCGTCGGGCCTGGCACGCGCCTGCTCCACCGCTTCCGGCACCAGCGGCACGAAGTCGCTGGCGCGGGTAGCGACGTAAGTCTCCAGGTAGCTGGCGGCAATCGCGGCCTTGCCGTTGGCGATGTTGTTCTCGATGCGTTGCACCGCCTCACGATTCAACTCGTTGGCGCGTTCGGGGCTGGCGGTCTGCGTCTCATACACCCCCCGGTCGTTGGCGCCGGTCAGGCCGATCTTGACCTGCCGCGTCCACTGTTCGGTCTGCGCATCGCGGTGCCAGTTGGGGTTGTCCAGACGGCTCTCGCCATCCTTCGCCGGGATGCTGAAAGGATCCTGCGGCGGCGGCGCCTTGCCCAGCGCCAGCTCTACCGCTTTTACGTGGGCGTATGCGCCCAGCTCGCGGGCCTTCTCGTAACTGGCACCCACACTGCGCTCAGCCGGATTGCCCAGGCCGTCGCCCGCGCTGTCCATGACCGCCTGGCGCTGCCAGTTGCGGCCATCGAACTGCCATGTGACATCGGCCTTGTCGGTCTGCCGGTAGACGGCGCGGTTGTCGAGCAGATCGGCGCCGTTTTCGAACGCCTTGCTCATCAGCAGCGCATCGCCTGCGACGATGGCGGCTGGGACGAAACTGGAGGTGCCGATCACCGATGCCGTGGCCATGCCACCGACCCAGCCACCGCCGTTGCGCGCCAGGGCGTGGGTGAGCTCGGACTGAGCGGCGGTGCCGTTGCCTTCCTCCAGCAGCTGCGAAGTACGGCGGGCGGTAATGACAGCGTCGGCGCCGGAGGCGAGCAGGCCGCCGGAGCGGATAAGTTGGCTGGTGGAGGCTTCGCCGATTAGGAGGTCCAATGTCGCACCGCCTTGCTGCGAGCGCGGGCTGCGAATGCGATGCCCGGCTTCCTCGCCGAGCACGCGCTCGACCGTCTGGATACCCGGCTCTGTCAGAACAACTCGGCCACCGTGGTGGGCATTGGAAATGGCAAGCGACAGGCCGCTTCGCTGCAACTCAATGTTTCCACCGCGAGTCAGTGGCTTGGCGTCATACTCGATTCTATTGAGCGTAGTCACGATACCACTTTCGGAATGAGTGACAGCCACCCAGCCAAGGTCGACCCCGGTGAAACCTCTCAAGGCTTGGATCTGAGCGATATGCGTTTGGTGGTACTCAGGAACGCCGTCAAAAAAATCCCGGATTCGTTTGTTCGTGATCGCAGGCGTGCTTCCCAGCGGAGTATTCGTGTTGAGATCGCCGTTGATCAACCCGACCTTGACCGTGTCTCGCAATGCTTCTACACGTGCCATCACTCTATCGAGGGCGTCAGAGTCATTCAGTAGCGCGGCCTTACCGTCTCGCGTTCTCTGAATCTCGTTCAAGCGCCGAATCATTCCGTTCTGGTATTCACCCAACGGTCCGCCACTGTGCGGCGTAATGCCCATCGCATCTGCATAGGCAGGGTTTGCGGGGAGGAACAGCCGGTTCTCTTGGGCGTGAATATTGAATCGCCCGGCCTCCTGCAGCTTTGCGAGCAACGGGCTGTGCCTCAGCGTCTGCTGCTCAATCGCGTGATGGTCCTGCAAATGAGTGGAATGTCCAGCCACAAATCCTCCTTGACTCAAGCATCGCCTGGTCTCAGCAGTTCACCGCGTCATAGAACCACAGACCGTTGGACGTACCGCTGGCGATCAGTCCCGCGGCTTCGACCGCCTCCTTGAAAGTGCGGTCGCAGAAGACACCTTCGTAGTAAGGGAGCCGGAATACGTGAGCATCGCCGATGACCTCCCGCTTGAACGCCAAGCGGACGTCGCCAGTCAGATCGTAGTATTTCCCCTCTTCATAGTCGTCACTCACGATGATCTTCAGCTGGGATGCTGCCTCATCCAAGGCATCAATGGTTCTGATGACATCGCAAAGGAAATAAGGGCCACCCATTGCTCCATCAGCGAGTCGATAGTCAGTCTCCCTGAAGGCAAAAGCACCTGGGTCCACGGCCGCCATCACCTCGCGGAGACGCCCGGAAACGAGCCAATAGCCGCTCATTCCAGCTTCAAGATCCTCCGGTGGCCACCCCTCACTTGGGTAATACACTAGACGCGGTGTCTCGCGCAGAGGCGGGAAGCCCCCCTGATCGGGACGCAAGAGGAAATTTGGAGGCGTCTTCAGGGAAGACTCGTTCTCAAAAACGACGCCATGCCCATTGCCGCGCCGTCGGGCATCTGGGCGCAACTCGAAGAACTCGCCCTTCTTTGGCAGATTCGAATTCATTGCTTGTCTCACCTCAGAATCATCTAAATAAGCGTGCCAAGAGCTTATCAGAGGGTGTCAGCCTTCCATGCCTTCTTCGAGTCATCCCCGCGCGCTCTCAGCCTGAAGTCCCCTCCACCGACATAGCGCACTACTGCTTCTCTCCAATTCCTCTGGCCGCTCTGAAGTACCGATGCGACCTGCCTCTTACCGCTCTGCCTTCAACTCAAGCACTGAATAGGCATGACTGCTTTTTAAACCGTTCTGCACCGGCAAGCAATCGGACAAAAATGAAATCGATCTTAAGTTCGACTACCGATCCCGTTCCATGAGACGCGCCGCAGCCGTCTTCAATTTTTACATGCGGATTATGCTTAGAATGACGCGCGCCATATCAGACATTGGCTGCGTCCTTGAACCTCAGGCCACGCATTTCACACTCGCTTCCAATTCCCGCAGCGCGTATGGCATCCCGGAACATGCGATCGCAGTAGACAAGATCGCCGGAGTACGGGCTCCTGAAGACATGACTGTCCCCGATTACGTCCCTCTTGAATGCCAAGCTTGCTCCGCCACGAAGGTCGTAGAACTTTCCGCCCGGATAGCCCTCATCGACGATGACCCGGAACTTCGATGCTTCCTCATCGACCGCATCCAGCTCGCGAGCAACCTCGCACAGGTGGTACGTTGGGCCCTCTGTGCCGTCCGGAAGCACGTAATCACACTCCACGAACTCAAAGGCGACGGGATCTATTTCGGTGAAGGCCATCTTGAGGCGCTCTGATACCAACCAGTAGCCACTCATTCCTCCTTCGAGGTCCTGCGGTGGATCCCCCAGCTTTAGATCGAGCACCAGACGCGGTCTCTGCGACAGATGAGGAAAGCCGCCTTCTTCGGGGCGGATGATCAGCCTGGGAGGCGTCAGCAGTGCGTCCTCATTCTCGATCTCAACGCCATGCCCTCTTCCCCTTCGAGTCGTGTCGGGCATCAGCAGATAGAATTCACCAGGCACAGGCTGATTACGTTTTGACGAGGGCATGTGCTTGTTTCTCTCCCAATTTTAGGCATGTACCGCACTCCGCACACTTGCAGCATAGGTCGCGAGGTTAGCGCCGGTGGGACCGACTCAGCAGTTCACCACATCTTCAAACCAGAGCCCGTTGGATCTCTTGGCCGTGACGATGCCGGCGGCTTCCACCGCATCTTTGAAGGTTCGGTCGCAGAATACCCCGCCATGGAACGGCAATCTGAACACGTGAGCCGAACCCAGCACTTCGCGTTTGAACGCCAACCGGATATCACCGGTCAGGCGGTAATATTTCCCTGCCTCGTACTCATCGCTGATCACGATGTTGAGCTGGGACGCTTCTTCATCCAAGGCGTCCAGCGTACGGACCACGTCGCAAAGGAAGTAGGTTGGTCCCTTTGAACCGTCTTCCAAGCGATAGTCGGTATCAGCGAAAACGAACGCGTCAGGGTCTATCTCTTCCATGACCTGGCGCAATCGCTCGGAGACCAGCCAATAGCCGCTCAACCCGCCTTCCAGATCCTGTGGAGGGACGCCCTGCCGCTCCTGATAGACCAAGCGCGCGACTTCACGCAGTGGGGGGACGCCACGGGCTTCGGGCAACAGGATCAGTCTGGGAGTCGCAAGCAACGCGTCCTCGTTTTCAAAGACCACCCCGTGACCCTTTCCTCTACGGGTAGCATCCGGTCGTAGCTTGAAGAACTCGCCCTTGCGCGGCCGATGGGTGGAGGTTGATCCCATGCTTGTCATCTCACCATGTGAATGTGAATCGAATTCGCTCGTAAGCAGTTGAAGCGAATCCAGAAGGCGCCCAAGGGTCCGATCCTCAGAGCTCTGACTCAGATGCTGGCCGCGTCGGTGAACCAGAGGCCCCGGGATACGCGCGGCCCACCGATTCCAGCGTTCCAAACAGCGTCGCGGAGCTCTCTGTCGCAGAAGACGAGGTTTCCCGAGTAAGGCGTCCGGAATATTGTGGCGTGGCCGATGACCTGCTTGCGGAACGCCAGACTGGCTCCGCCCCTTAGGTCGTAGAACTTCCCACCTCGATAGCCTGCGTCAGCGATGATCCGAAGTTCCGAGGTTTCTTCGTCCACCGCATCGAGCTCACGGGTTACATCGCATAGGAAGTACCGCGGGCCCTTGGATCCATCGGCAAGGCGGTAGTCACACTCTACAAACTCGAAGCCAACTGGATCTACAGAGACAAGAGCGTCGCGTAATCGTTCGGATACCATCCAGTAGCCGCTCATGCCCCCCTCCAGATCCTCTGGGAGGCTCCCCTTCTTTGCTGAGTAGACCAGCAGCGGCTTCTCCGCCATGGGGGGAAATCCCCCTTCTTCTGGTCGCAGGATCAGGCGCGGCGGGATGCGCAGCCGCTTCGCGTTCTCGAACACAACGCCGTGCCCCTTTCCCCCACGCGTGGTATCAGGCATCAGGAGGAAGTACTTGCCAGGAGCAGGCTGGTTCGACTTCGATGCTTCCATGCTCTTTCGCCTTCTTTAGCTATGATGCGCCGTAGCGAGTCTGCCCCGTTCTACCCCGACCTTCCACCTCGTGCAATCAGATCACTGCGAGATTCGGAACCTGGTCAAGCTCGCGTCCCGTGTCTTGAGACGCGCTCCAGCCATCCTCCCTTTCCCCTCTGGAGGATGACATGACCAAGATCGACCCCGCATGGCTGGAAGCCTTCGACAAGGAGCTCCTTCACCTGTTCGCCATCGACCACCGCGATGCTGGCATGGATGAGTACCTGCTGGGCTGCTACGCAGACCTTCCGCCTCGCGAAGCAGCACTGGCGTTCGGCAGCGACTACGACCTGGAGCGCGACGATGCGCTGTGGCCTCGGCCGGGCGTGGCGCTGCAAAGTTAAGTTGTGTCGCAATCGGCACGCTGCGCGAATGGGCGCCGTGGGCTACGTGTCGCTTTTGGGATTCCGAACAGCTGCAAACCTTGCTTTTCAATGCGCATTCGGGCGGTAACTTAACACCGGCCGAAACCACTGCACCGCAAGGGTTCTGCCACGCGCGCGCCATGCAACAATGCCGTAAGCGTCAGCATTTGCGGCCTCTGCGGCCTACGGTTTCTTGGCATCTCGCAACCATGCGAGTACACCTTGGCATGCCACCGGAAAAGGGTGGCGCGGGACTCGAAAACCCGTCTATGTACCAGATGTATGCGCTTGCCGGCCGGCGTCGCCTTTGTGTGGCGCCGGCTGGCAATCCGTTCGCGTTCCATGGCGGGCGGTGCGTGGGGATCTTCGGATCCGCCGGTCTGGTACATACCGGTTTTCGAGCCCGCACCGTCCGCCACCTTTATCGGTGGCACTGCTATCT
Organism: Stenotrophomonas sp. GD03819; assembly: GCF_029841665.1. Classification (NCBI taxonomy): domain Bacteria; kingdom Pseudomonadati; phylum Pseudomonadota; class Gammaproteobacteria; order Lysobacterales; family Lysobacteraceae; genus Stenotrophomonas; species Stenotrophomonas sp. GD03819. Next base: position 72,889 of record NZ_JAOCEW010000016.1, on the reverse strand, counting down.
GTCCTGTACGGAGCATTGCCATGAACACATCGGACTTCCGTTCCCTGCACGCGCACTACGATCCGGACAACGCCGAACCCGAGCGCGAACCGTCCGTCGATCCCAACGCCTTCGTCGCCACGCTACACCGCATCGGAACCGGTGCAGCGGCGGACGGCCAGCCTTGGCCGGAGCGGCATCAATTGCCTGGGCGCTGCCTTCAGTTGGCGGATGCGGATTGCGCATTGGCTGGTCTGCGCGTGGTAGCGGAGCTGATGCTGGCTGCGGAGCGGACTCGGCAGAATGGTGCGCCCGAGGAGTACCTGGGGGATCGGGTGATGGAGGGGTTGAAGATGGCGTGTGTGGCGCTGACTGCGCAGGTGGCTGAGCGGTTGCAGGTTCACCGATAAAGATGAGCGTTCACGCACACATGTAGCCAAATGATTGTTGAGGAAAATTAATGAGAAGAGGCAATTTAGCCTGCAATGATGCAGGAACAGCGTTGCAGACTCAAAGTGTGAAACTTGGCAAACACGGAACGTGTGTGGCAAAACCTAAGCCGCAAGCCATTCCACTATCTCAGGCAGGGGGAAAATATCCTCAGGCACTGTTTTAGCCAACAAAGTTGCCATATAACGTTGCCGCTCATCCCGCCCAAAACTCACAATGCTGTTACAGACCACACTATCAACCCCCGAAAGGCGAGCGTATGCACCTATACACGCCCAGATACACTCCTCTCCCGCGTGACCATGAGGAAGCCATTGAATTGAGATATTTGTGCTGAGGGAATCCTCATGATTCTCAACAAGCCCATTTATACGATCGACGATCATTTTCGCTCGAGGTTCGGCACATCCTCGACTTTCAAGTGAAGAGATCAAGGAAGTGGCGATCACAACACGATCTGAATTGGGCTCAAAGTGCTCGTGCCTCAATAACCCCCCTACCCTTGATAAAACCCCCTCCTCCTGCAGTGCAAGCGAAAGACACGAGGAGACTACAAGGATTTTTTTAAATTCATCATTAATTAATGAGAAGAATCCATTCTTCAGTGACCCACTAAACGCCATCTTCAAATAGGCGACGACATGATCCCGCCGAAAATTGTAGTTCTCAATAGAATGACCTTGCGTGGAGAATTCTCTGGCTCCCTGGACAGGCGCGACCCAAGCATTAGAAAGTCGGAACTCACCCGGGGGCAATCCATCCCATTCCCGATCTTTCAGCACCGCGAGCACATCATTGATCCTCGGCAAATTATTCGCGAGCTGCTGCGCCACTCTTACCACTTCCTTCACTTTTTCTTTATTACCCATTCCAGCACAGCATTCACCCTCAAGAATGCCGGCCTGATCAACCGTAAATACTGCGTCACAATCCCTTTCAGCATGCAGCCTAAGAATAACATTCCGGTCGGATATCCCTTCTACAAGGAGCGTCTTGCCACTCCTCCGCAGGGCTGCATTAATAAATCCATTTATGCTGTATTTCGATCCCATTTCTTATGCCTCATCCACGTCATCAGGCTGAACATCGTCAAAAAGTGAAGGCTGCTTTCGCGCAGAAGCATTAGGCTCAAAATCTTGAACATCGAACAAATGCTCAGCCCCAACTTCAGGCGAGTGAGTGCACACGACAATTTGTCGATCCGGTGCTTGGCGGGTCAACTCGTTGAGAATTATGCGCTGCCAATCGATATGGAGCGAAAGCTCCGGCTCGTCAATCAGGAACATTCCAGACGTGAACTTGGTACGGCTCGCGCAGTACAGCATCGTTATAATTTGCCTCTCACCCGAGGAGAGCGCATTCATTCCATATGAATGACCTGCCCCGGTCGAAATTGAAACAAGTCTTTTCGTCGGCCGCTTTTCCTCAATGTTCCTGCCAATCTTCAGCTGTTTTCCATCCAAGAATTTGTTAACTGAATTCTCGAACTCTCGCGTTTTGCGAAGCGCATTTCTTCGAGTCCCCTCTCGCTCCAACAATGCCTTCCTATAAATATCAAGAAGATATCTATTGACTCCGGAGGGTTGAGGTGACGAGCCAAGCTGACGTGCGGACCGCAGAAGGTCCTGATTTATTTCTTTGGAATTCTCGACACCCGAAGCCAATTCCTGAGCCTCAAGAAGATCGGATATCTCCTGAAGAATACCTTCATTGGAATCCTTGGATTCAGTGCTTTCTAGCCCAGCACTAACTCTAAATACCTTTACGAATGTTTCCTCGAACATTCGCTGCTCTTTGGCAGTTATTTCGTACTGTGCGCGGCGCCACTCTTCAGTTAAGGAAGTCTCGACATCTGAAATACTTGGGTAGCGAATAACAGGAACAAATTCGCCAAACCACTGGCGGCAAACAAGTGTTTTTTCTACCGAGGAGAGTGCTTCCTCGTGCACCTGCCGGGGGGACAGATTTTCTCTGGAACCCTCCCTCAAGGCTATGAATTCCAATTTCTGAAGCGATTCCAATTCTTCAGATCGTGCTTCACTGTACCTGCCAACACCATATCCATCTCGCCTTGTTCGCTCCAGAACCGAGCGGAAAGCCGGAAGATATGTCGCCCGGCCGCCGAGAACAGTTCTGAGAGAAGTCAGCTCTAGCGGCGATAGCGCGTCTATAGAAGATCCGGTCAAAGCCCCGTTAACAGATACTCTGATCGCCGAACTATCCTCATCCCTTTCAATTTCGACCTTGTCATCTGCAGACGTCCAAACGCAGATTCGCTGAAACTTGATGTATCTAAATCTGTTGAAATCGAGCTCAAGAAGATTAGCCAGAAGGTGCAGCATTGTCGTCTTGCCACGACCATTCTTGCCATAGATGACATTCAGACCTGGGCCCAGCGTCATATCGACATCCATTTGCCCATGAAGCCCCTCAACGACAATGCGCCGAATAAACAACGGACTAGCAGTGGACTTGCGCTCTTCCATAATTCCATTTCCTCTTATTATTCAGCGCCTGACAGCACACTCGAAGCAGAAGTACGTATCGCACTATCAACTAAAAGAATGGCGACCTAGGGTCGCCATTCACTAATGTCCTCAAGAATTCGAATCAAACCCCAACAGGATTAGCCTTCTCCGGATCAATCTTGTACTGCTTGATCGCCCGGGCCACATCCTTCGCGGTCATCTTCCCTTCCTTCGCCAGCGCCGCAATCGCGGCATGCGCGATGTAGTAGCGATCCACCTCAAAGAACCGACGCAGGTTCGCACGCGTATCCGAACGACCAAACCCATCCGTACCCAGCACCGTGTAACTCATTGGCACGAACGCACGGATCTGGTCCGCATACGCACGCACGTAGTCGGTAGCGGCAATCGCCGGGCCCTGGCGGCCTTCCAGCAGCTCGGTCACGTAGGCCTTGCGCTGCTCACCTTCCGGATGCAGGCGGTTGGCACGTTCCACGTCGAAACCATCGCGACGCAGCTCGTTGAAGCTCGGGCAGCTCCAGATATCAGCGGTCACGCCGAAGTCCTTGTCCAGCAGCTCGGCCGCGGCAATGGCTTCGCGCAGGATGGTGCCCGAGCCCAGCAGCTGCACGCGCAGCTCGCCCTTCTTCGGCTTGCCGGCGTCGGTCAGCAGGTACATGCCCTTGACGATGCCTTCGGCCGCGCCTTCCGGCATTTCCGGATGGGTGTAGTTCTCGTTCATCAGGGTGACGTAGTAATACTCGTCCACCTGGTCTTCCATCATGCGCTTGGTGCCGTGCTGCAGGATCACCGTCACTTCGAAGCCGAAGGTCGGGTCGTAGCTGCGCACGTTCGGGATGCCACCGGCCACCAGATGGCTGAAGCCATCTTCGTGCTGCAGGCCTTCACCGTTCAGCGTAGTGCGGCCGGCGGTGCCACCCAGCAGGAAGCCGCGGGTACGCATGTCGGCGGCCTGCCAGGCGATGTCACCCACGCGCTGGAAGCCGAACATCGAGTAGTAGATGTAGAACGGCAGCATCGGCACGTTGCTGACCGAGTAGCTGGTACCTGCGGCCATCCACGAGCTGATCGCGCCCGGCTCGCTGATGCCCTGCTGCAGCACCTGGCCGCTCTGGTCTTCGCGGTAGAACATCAGCTGGTCGGCGTCGACCGGCTTGTACTTCTGGCCGAACGGCGCGTATATGCCGATCTGGCGGAACAGGCCTTCCATGCCGAAGGTACGGGCTTCGTCGGCCACGATCGGCACGATGTGCGGGCCCAGTTCCTTGTCGCGCAGGGTGATGTTCAGGCTCTGCACGAAAGCCATGGTGGTGGAGTAGCTGCGCTCGCCGCTGCTCTTCAGCAGGCGCTCGTAGGCTTCCAGCTTCGGCGCCACGAAAGTCTTGTCGGCCTTGCGGCGGCGCTGCGGCAGGTAACCACCCAGCGCGGCACGGCGTTCCTGCAGGTACTGCACTTCCGGCGAATCCGGGCCCGGGTGGTAGAACGGCACCTGGCCGTCGGCCAGCTGCGCGTCGGTCACCGGAATGTTGAAGCGGTCGCGGAAGTGGCGCACCGCTTCGTCGTCCAGCTTCTTGGTCTGGTGGGTCGGGTTCAGTGCCTCACCGGCGCTGCCCATGCCGTAACCCTTCACGGTCTTGGCCAGGATGACGGTCGGCATGCCCTTGGTGTTCACGGCCTGGTGGTAGGCGGCGTACACCTTGTGCGGGTCGTGGCCACCACGGTTCAGGCGCCAGATGTCGTCGTCGCTCAGGCCGGCGACCATCGCGGCGGTTTCCGGGTACTTGCCGAAGAAATGCTCGCGGGTATACGCGCCGCCGAAGGCCTTGCAGTTCTGGTATTCGCCGTCGACGGTTTCCATCATCAGCTTCTTCAGGACGCCGTTGGTGTCCTTGGCCAGCAGGGCATCCCAGTAACCGCCCCACAGCAGCTTGATCACGTTCCAGCCGCCGCCACGGAACACGCCTTCCAGTTCCTGGATGATCTTGCCGTTGCCGCGCACCGGGCCGTCCAGGCGCTGCAGGTTGCAGTTCACCACGAAGATCAGGTTGTCCAGGCCTTCACGGCCGGCCAGGGCGATGGCACCCAGGGTTTCCGGCTCGTCGCTCTCGCCGTCGCCGATGAAGCACCACACCTTGCGGTCGGACTTCTCGATCAGGCCACGGTTTTCCAGGTAGCGCATGAACTGCGCCTGGTAGATGGCGGCCAGCGGGCCCAGGCCCATCGACACGGTCGGGGTCTGCCAGTAGTCCGGCATCAGCCACGGGTGCGGGTACGAGGACAGGCCACCGCCGTCCACTTCCATGCGGAACTTGTCCAGCTGCTCTTCGCTGATGCGGCCTTCCAGGAAGGAACGCGCGTAGATGCCCGGGGCGCTGTGGCCCTGGATGAACAGCAGGTCGCCCGGGTGGTTTTCGCTCGGGGCGCGCCAGAAGTGGTTGAAGCCCACGTCGTACAGGGTGGCGCCGGAGGCGAACGAGGCGATGTGGCCGCCCAGGTCACCCGGCTTGCGGTTGGCGCGCACCACCGTGGCCATCGCGTTCCAGCGGATGATCGAACGGATGCGCCATTCCAGCTCGGCGTTGCCCGGGCTCTTGGCCTCGAGCTGCGGTTCGATGGTGTTGACGTACTCGGTGGTGGGAGAGAACGGCAGGTAGGCGCCCGAACGACGGGTCAGTTCCACCATGCCTTCCAGCAGCTGATGCGCGCGCTCGGAGCCCTCGACATCAATAACGGCCTTCAACGACTCGATCCACTCCTGGGTTTCCACAGGATTCGGGTCGTTGTTCAGCACCTCGTTCAACCAGTTCATTAGCGCTCCCATAACCGCACGCACGCGCGCGACTGTTGTATAGATTTCTAGACCGCAAAGTGTAGCGCACCAAGGGCTTTCGTCACTTGGCTACGCTGGCGTATGGATGCAACCGGCCAGTGTCCGCAAGGGGCTTGCAAGCGCCCTCGACGGCCCTGCGGCGGGCCTTGGCGGCGGCGCGGGCTGTCGCTTGCGGGCCGCTGCGCCCATGTGCAGGACGCAGTGTTACCGCTGCCGATGACGGTTGTAGGGCAGCGCCGGGGCCACGGTGGGCGCCGTTCGGGCTTCGCCACTGAACCGGCGACAACGTGTCGCACCTGCCTCTGGATTGCCGCTGGCCGTGGGCCCAAGGTGGCCCGTGAGTGATGGGCCCGGTGGCCCTGCTCCCTTCCACAGCATCGCCGGGGCGCCTCGCAAGGGGCGCCCCTTTTGCTGTGGGTTGGGCTGGCCGTGGCCCAAATTGCACCTGCTTGTGGCCGGATCGGGTGTTGTCGCTTTCGACATATCGATATATCGTTTGCACACTCGTTTACCGATATATCGAAATGAGCCGAAGCCCCTCTCCCAGAGCCCGTTCCACCGATTCGGCGGTGCCGCGCCGCAACGGCCAGCCGCGCGTGCTCAGCCGTGGCGACCTGCGCCTGCTGGTGCTGGCCCTGATCGGCGAGCAGCCGCGCCATGGCTACGAGCTGATGCAGTTGATCAGCAACCAGTTCATGCAGGCCTACACGCCCAGCGCCGGCACCATGTACCCGCTGCTGGCCAGCTTCGAGCAGGCCGGCTGGATCGAGGCCGAGGAAGTGGACGGCAAGCGGATCTTCCGCATCACCGCCGCCGGCGAGTTCGAGCTGAAGGTGCAGCGCACCCAGGTGCGGTTGGCGCAGCGGCGTGCCTTCGACCGTGCCCGCGAGATCACCAAGGCCTCGCTGCCGCCGCCGCTGGCCACCGCCCTGCGCGAGTTCAAGCGGGCGCTGGTGCATCACCACGGCCGCTGGGCCGAGGGCGAGGCGGACGAAGTGGCGGCGCTGCTGACGCGGGCGTCTGCCCTGCTCAACGGTACCGCCGGTAGCGAGCAACCACCGATTTCAACGACCCAGCCAGACTGAATCCAGCCAGGTCCTCCCCTACGCCGCGCGCCCCCGCGCGACACCTTTGCAGGTATCCCCATGACCGAACACAACAACACGCGCCTGCGCCTGGATGTGCGCTTCCGTGAACTGACCGTGCTGCGCACCGAAGAAGTCACCCCGCACATGCGCCGCGTGGTGCTGGGAGGCGACGCGCTGGCCGGTTTCGATTCGCCCGGCGCCGACGACCACATCAAGCTGTTCTTCCCCAACGCTGCGGGCGAGATGGTGCTGCCGGTGCTGACCGCCGAAGGCCGCAGCTACCCGGACGGCAAGGAGCCCTCGCCCGCCCGCGACTACACCCCGCGCTGGTGGGACCACGAGACCGGCGAGCTGGCCATCGACTTCGTGCTGCACGACCAGGGCATTGCCGGGCCGTGGGCCGAACGCGCGCAGCCGGGCGACACGCTGGTGATCGGCGGCCCGCGCGGCTCGTTCGTGGTGGCCGACACCTACGACGCCTATGTGCTGATCGGCGATGAAACCGCGCTGCCGGCCATCGCCCGCTGGCTGGACGTGCTGCCGGAAGGTGCCGAGGTGCAGGCGTACATCGAAGTGAGCGATGAGGCCGAACGCCAGGACCTGCCGCAGTACGAGAACGTGCGCATCCACTGGCTGGAGCGCAACGGCTTCCCGGCGGCGACCAGCACCTTGCTGGAAGACATGCTGACCGACTTCGAGGCGCCGGAAGGTGATGTCTTCTACTGGATCGCCACCGAATCGCGTCGCGCGCGGATGATGCGCAAGTTCATCGAAGGCCACCTGGGCGTACCGCGCGACTGGATCCGCTCGACCGGCTACTGGAAGGCGCACCCGGACGAAACCGACGGCGATTGACCGGGCAGCCGGTGGGTGCGGACCCTGCTTGGTGGGTGCGGACCGTTGGTCCGCACGCCTTTGACGCACCTTCCTGGGTGGGTGCGGACCGTTGGTCCGCACGCCCTTGACCATGTAGAGCCGAGCCCACGCTCGGCTGCTCTTCGTTCCGCGATCGGCGAACCCTCGCGCTACGCGCGATGAGCCGAGCGTGGGCTCGGCTCTACAGGAGCACTGGGCGCCGCCTGCCGCGTCCACCCGAACCGCTTCGCGGCCCATATCTCCAGCGCCACCAGCAGGGCGATGATCAGCACCGGCAGCAGCAGCCCGAAGTACACGCCGGGCATCATGCCATTGATCTGCGCCTTCACCAGCCGCAGCACGCCACGGGTGTGCAGCAGCTCATCCACGTGCATGGTCAGCGCCTCGCGCACCACCTTGGGCTCCAGGCCGAGGGTGCCCGCCTTGTCCACCAGCGTGTCTTCCACCATGCCGCGGAGCAGGCCTTCGCGCACTTCCGTGGGTGATACAGCGGGCCATTGTAGAGCCGAGCCCATGCTCGGCTGCTCTTCGTTCCGCGATCGGCGAACCCTCGCGCTGCGCGCGATGAGCCTAGCGTGGGCTCGGCTCTACAGGTGTTCCGCCGCCCGGTTCAACGCATCAGCCGCCAAGCAATGCGACAATCGCGCTCCTTTCCTGCAGCAACGAGGCCCACATGGCCAAACTGACCCTGGCCAGCGTGGATGCGCTGCGTACCCGCTTCACCGATGACGCTGCCTGCGATGCGGCGCTGGCCGCGTTCGCCGACACCGCTGCACTGCGCATGCCGCTGCGCGACTTGGTGGAGGCACAGCACCGCTACCTGCAGGCCGAATTCGAAGTGGCGCAGGTGGCCGATGTGCTGCGCCGCGACCAGAAGTACGCGCCGGTGGGCCAGCCTTCGGTGCATATCGTGCAGCTACGCAAGCAGCAGGCTGCCACCAAGCAGGCGGCGTTGATCGCCCGCCAGGTGGTGGCGCAGGCCGCGCAGACGTTCGTGCGGGTGAGCGGGCTGGCGGCGAAGGCCAAGCAGAGCCCGAGCGAAGCGTGCGTGGCATGGTTGGGCGCGTTGCGCTGAGGGGTCGTGCGGACCAACGGTCCGCACCCACCAGATGCCGGTTGGCACCTACCGGGTAGTGCCGGCCGCTGGCCGGCAACCCCATCGGCATCGGGCACCTCGCATGCAGAGCCCAAAAAGAAGGCCCGCTTTTCAGCGGGCCTTCTGCCTTCTCACGACGAGTGAGCGGGGTGCATCAAGCGGCCGGCTTTTCGCCGGTGGCTTCGGTGGTGATGCGGATCTTCACTTCATCGCTGACGTTCGGGGCGTAGGCGCCGACGCCGAAATCGCTGCGCTTCAGGGTGGTGGTGGCATCGAAGCCGGCCGCCGGAACCTTGGCCATCGGGTGCTCGCCGCCGCCGTTGACGGTGACGTCCAGGGTGACCGGCTTGGTGATGCCCTTGATGGTCAGGTCGCCGGTGACGGTCAGCTTGTTGGTGCCGGCCGCTTCCACCTTGGTGCTCTTGAAGGTGGCATCGGCGAACTTGGCGGCGTCGAAGAAGTCGGCGCTCTTCAGGTGCTCGTCGAACTTGGCGGTGAAGCTGTTCAGGCCGCTCAGCGGCAGCTTCACTTCCACGGTGGACTTGGTCACGTCTTCGGCGTTGTACACCAGGGTGCCTTCAACGTTGCCGAAGTGCGCGCTCGGGTTGGAGAAGCCGAAGTGGCTCCACTGGGCCAGCACGTCGGTGTGGGTCGGGTCCAGCTTGTAGGTGCCTGAGGCGATCTTGATCGCTTCGGCGGCCGGCGCAGCGGCGGCGGCATCGGCAGCCGGGGTGGCGGCCTGCTCGGTGGTGGCCGGGGCGGCGGCATCGGCAGCCGGGGCAGCGGTGTCGGCCGGCTTGGAGCAGGCGGCGATGGCCAGGGTCAGGGCCAGCGGCAGCAGCAGTTTACGGGTGGCGCTCATCTCAGGAACTCTCCGGATCGTAGGGTGGGTACACGGTGCAGCAAGAGCCCGCCGCGGGACGGCGGGCCCGAAACCGATACAACGACTTACGCGATGCGCGCCGCTTCGTCGAACGACAGGCGCGGCAGACGCGGGAACAGGCCCGCCGAGTCACCGTAACCCAGGTTGACCAGGAAATTCGACTTGATGGAGGTGCCGGCGAAGAAGGCTTCGTCGACCTTGGCCGGGTCGAAGCCCGACATCGGGCCGGCATCCAGGCCCAGCGCGCGTGCGGCCAGGATCAGGTAGGCGCCCTGCAGGCTGCCGTTGCGGATGGCGGCTTCGTGGCGGCCTTCCTGCGGGCCGTCGAACCAGGCCTTGGCATCGGTGTGCGGGAACAGGTACGGCAGCTTCTCGTGGAAGTCCAGGTCGAAACCGATGATGACGGTGACCGGCGCAGCCATGGTCTTGGCCAGGTTGCCTTCGGACAGCGCCGGGGCCAGCTTGTCCTTGGCTTCCTTCGAGGTGACGAAGACGAAGCGGGCCGGCGTGGTGTTGGCGGCGGTCGGGCCCCACTTCACCAGGTCGTACAGCTCCTTCAACAGGCTCTCAGGAACCGGCTTGTCCAGGAAAGCATTCTGGGTGCGGGCAGTACGGAACAGCTGATCGAGGGCAGCAGCGTCGAGCGCGTGGGACATCGGTGGATCTCCAGGGCGGCGAAAGGAAGTCAGTGCCCGCGGGCGGCGCGGGGCGAATCGACGAGCCGCAGTGTAGAGTGTCGCGACTGTTGCAACACCCAGCAGGGCTGAAACGAATTAATGCCAATGGTGAAACGATCGAGCGCGCCCTGGACGGTCACGGACGGCCGCGCAGGCAATGTCCGCCAGGCGGTTGCGCTGGCCTCGGCGCTGCGCCAGGGCACCCATCGGCCGCTGGTCCTGCAGCCCCGCGCGCCCTGGCGCTGGCTGTCGCCGCGTCGCCTACCCGGCGATGTGAATGGCTACGGCGAGGCCTTCGCGACGCTGGCTGCCGATGCCCCGGCGCTGGCGATCGGTTGTGGCCGCCAGGCCGCGGGCGCGCTACGCGTGCTGCGCGCCCGTGGCAGCCAGGTGGTGCAGATCCTCGACCCGCGCATCAACGCTCGCCACTGGGATGTGGTGGTGGTGCCCGAACACGACGCCCTGCGCGGCAGCAACGTGCTGACCCTGCTCGGCAGCCTCAACCCGGTGGACGATGACTGGCTGGCCTGGGGCCGCGCCGCGTTCGCCGGCTTCAGCACCCTGCCGGGCCCGCGCACCGCGCTGCTGGTGGGTGGGCCGACACCGCTGGCGCCCTGGGATGAGCCCGCGATGGTGGGCGTGTTCCGGGCGCTGGCCGAGCAGATCCGCAGCGAGGGCGGCAGCCTGCTGGCCACCACGTCGCGACGCACGCCGCCGGCACTGGCCGAGATCCTGCGCGCGACCTTCGCGGACCTGCCGCACGTGATCTGGGGCGACGGCGGCGACGGCACCAATCCCTATGGCGGCCTGCTCGGCTGGGCCAACCGCGTGGTGGTGTCGCCCGATTCGGTGAACCTGCTGTCTGAAGCCTGCGCCACGCGCATGCCGGTGATGGTGGCGCTGGCCGATACCGCGCAGGGTCGGCTGGCGCGCTTCCAGCAGCAGCTGCGCGAGCGCGGGCGGTTGCAGGCGCACTGGCTGGACTGGCAGTACGACCGCATCGAGCCGCTGCGCGAGACCGCTCGGGTGGCGGCAGAAGTGAAGCAGCGCCTGGCATTGGGGTAGTGCCGGCCTCTGGCCGGCAATCCTGGGCGCCCGGCATCACGGTGGTGCCGGGTGCGCAGCGATTTCTGAACATTTCGATCCGCGCGCACCGTTAGAGTCCAGCTTCCCCCATCACGCTGAACGTCTTCATGCGCACCCTGCTCCTGCTGCCCCTGGCCCTGCTCGCTGCCTGCTCCACCACGCCCACCGAACTGGACCCGATTTCCTACCAGTGCCAGCAGCAGCTGGACGCGTATCGCGAACAACCGGCCTTGCGCGATCCGAAGACTGGCGAGCGCCCGCCGCTGCCGATCGCGCCGATCAGCGATGCCTGCGACAGGGAACTCAAGCGCAAGGGCGTGGACCGCCCGCTGCGCTGAGCGGCGTATGATCGGCGCGCGGGCCTGCCCGCCGTTGAAGGTATCGACATGGATCGTTTCTCCCGCCTGCCCCGCGCCGCGCTGCTGATCGCCAGCCTGCTGGCGACTGCACCGGCCTGGGCCAACAGCACCGAGTGCCGCGAACGCTACCCGAGCGTGGCGTCGCAGGCGGCGATGCTGGACGTGGCCTGGACCACCGCCGAGCGCCTGGATGCGCTGCCCGATGTGGACGTGGTGGTCGCCGCACGCGGTGGCCAGGATCTGAGCCGCTATGGCCTGCGACACAGCCACCTGGCCTTCCTGCTGCGCGAGGACGATGGCCGCTGGCGCGCGATGCACCTGCTCAACCGCTGCAAGACCGACAGCTCGCAGCTGTACCACGAAGGGCTGGGCAACTTCGTCGGCGAGAGCGGCGGCCATACCGACCTGCGCATCGGCGTGCCGGCGGCGCCGCTGCGTGCCGCGTTGAAGGCGATGCTGGTGTCGCCCTCGATCCAGCCCAAGGCGCTGCACGAAACGAAGTACAACGTGGTCGCCTACCCGTTCGCGACCGACTACCAGAACTCCAACCAGTGGGTGCTGGAGGTGCTGGCCGCGGCAATGGCGCAGGCCGAAGGCGCGCCGGCCATCGTCAAGCGCGAACAGGCCCAGCAGTGGCTGCGCCAGCAGAAGTACCAGCCCAGCGTGCTGCATATCGGCCTGGGCAAGCGCGTGGGTGCGCGCCTGTTCGTGGCCAACGCCACCACCACCGACCATCCGGCCGGCGAACGCATCTCCGGCAACTATTCGGTGGTGACGGTGGAATCGGTATTCGACTTCCTGCACCAGCGCAGCCAACTGCAGCAGGAACTGGTGATCCCCCATGTGCCGGTGGCCGGTGCTGCCGCCGCCACGCCCTGAATCCAGCAAGGAGAACGACATGCGCACCCTGCCTGCCTTCCTGATGCCGATGCTGATCGTCGCGAGCCTGGCTTGGTCCACGGCCGCTCATGCAGAGCGCCGCATCGTGATCATCCATGACCCGGGTCCGCAGGGGCCGAGCCTGGAGATGTCCTCGCAGATGGTGAACTCGGCCCGTGCGGCGGCGGCGAAGGAAGCCCAGGATGCCGCCGATGCTGGCCAGCCGCTGGCCCGCCCGCAGCAGATCAAGCTGCCGCAGATGCAGGTGAGCGCCATCGCTACCACCGTCGACGGCCGCCGCGAAGTGTTGCTGCGTGATGCCAAAGACCCGCAGAACACCGCGTCGATGCAGTACCCGCGGGGCATCGGCGATCCTGCCGTGCAGTTCACCGTGGGCCAGACCGTGAACTTCGAGCCGACCGGCAACGATCAGGGCTGGCAGCTGAAGGACAACCAGGGCCGTCCGCTGGAATACCTGCCCGAGGCCACCGGCCCGCGCGACATCTTCGATACCCGGCGCTGAGCCGCCGTCCTCACATTGACCAGGAGGTCTCCATGTTCCGTTGCCTGCGCGTTCCCGCGTCCGCCCTGCTGCTCTTGGCACTGCTGGCGCCCACCGTCCATGCTGGCGCCGCGCCACAGTTGAACAGCAGCGAGGCCAGCGTCCTGATCACCTCGGTGATCGTGGTCTCGGTGCCCCTTGCCGCATCGGCAGGCCTGTCCGAACTGTCCAAGGCGCCGTTCAAGGCCAGCGAACGCCGTGAGAAAGCCCAGCGCACCAAGGCGGTGCCGCTGCCGCCGATGGAGGTGAAGAAGGTGGAGACCACACCGGAGGGCGAGCGCCAGGTGCAGCTGCAGGTGCCGGACAAGGCGGACCAGACCGCGACCCTGCGGTGGCCGGCGCGCGTGCATGAAGACCAGAACGCCGCGTTCGTGGTGGGGCAGCGGGTGCATTTCGACCCCACCGAGGCCGGTGCCGGCTGGACCGTGAAGAGCGCGCAGGGTCAGGCATTGGCGTACGTGCCGACCGCCTATGCCGCCGGCGACGTGATGAGCGAGGCGCTGTAAAGCTGAACGAGCGTTTTTGGCTTTGCCGCGGGCCGGGCGGATAATGGGCGATCCCCTTTGTCCCCCTGGCTCGCCATGTCCGTGCGTCCTGCCCCTGTGTTTGCCCCGCTGACCCCGCGCGCCCTGGTGCTGGCGGTACTGGCGATGGGCGCAGTGGTGCTGCTGTCCAACGTACTGGTGCAGTACCCGATCAACGATTGGCTGACCTGGGGTGCCTTCAGCTATCCGGTCGCGTTCCTGGTCAGCAACCTGATCAACCGCCGCTTCGGCCCGGGCCCGGCGCGCCGCGTAGCGTGGATCGGCTTCCTGGTGGCGGTGCTGCTGTCGATCTGGGTGGCCACGCCGCGCATTGCCATTGCCTCGTGCTCGGCCTTCATCGTGGCGCAGCTGCTGGACATCACCGTGTTCGACCGCCTGCGCCGTGGCAGCTGGTGGCGCGCACCGATGGTGGCCACCACCTGCAGTGCGACGGTGGATACCACCATTTTCTGGTCGATCGCGTTTGCCGGCTCCGCCCTGCCGTGGGTGAGCTGGGCCGCCGGCGACCTGGCGGTGAAGCTGGCCATCGGCGTGTGCCTGCTGGCCCCGTTCCGCGCGCTGTTGTGGAAGATGGCGCCGCTGCGCGCCACCAGCTGACCGCACATGCTCTGGTAGGTACCGACCGTTGGTCGGCACGCTCCATCAGAGTTCATCACCGCTGACAGATTGTGCCGACCAACGGTCGGCACCTACCAACAGCGGATCATCCCCGGGCAATTGCGCTAATGGGTGCACCCACTCACCCGAACGGCAACTCCGCGGCTCTGCACGCTGCCGTAATCGCGGCACACGCCTCTTCAATCGCGGGCGTGGTCGGTGCCAGTCGCGGACGTCGATCCAGCGTGCAGGCCAGGCCTACGTCCAGCAACGTGGCATGTGCGCCATGCAGCGCCTCTGCGGTGTCTTCCGGCAGGAAACCGACAACCGCCAACGCGTCGATCAACGACGGCGTATCGCGCGGTTGCAGCAGCGCCGCATGCTGCGCGCTGCGCGCCAGCACGCCGGTCTGCAGCAGGAACTCCAGGTCCACTACGCCACCGGCACCCTGCTTCAGGTCCAGCCGCGCGGCATCGCTGCGGTCCAGCTCGGTGCGCATGCGTCCACGCATCTTCAGCACATCGGCATACAGCGTGGCCGGATCGCGCTCACGTCCCAGCGTCTGCGCACGTACCTGTTCGAAGTCGGCCAGCAGGCTGGCATCACCGGCCACGCCGCGTGCGCGCACCAAGGCCTGGTGTTCCCAGGTCCATGCGCGTTCGCGCTGGTATTCGGTGTAGCTGGCCAACGAAGACACCAGCGAACCCTTGCCACCGTCCGGGCGCAGGCGCACGTCGATGTCGTACAGGCGGCCCGCAGCAGTGACCGCACCGAGCAGCGCCATCACCTTCTGCGCCAGGCGCGCATACCAGCGCCCCGGCTCCAGCGGACGCGCGCCGTCGCTGGCGTCCACGCCGGCCGGATTGTCGTGCAGGAACACCAGGTCCAGATCGGAGCCGAAGCCCAGTTCCAGGCCACCCAGGCTGCCGTAGCCGATGATCGCGAAGCGGCCACCGGGAATCTCTCCGTGTGCGGCGCGCATGTCCGCCTCGGCCATTGCCAGCACGGTGACCACCACCGCCTGCGCCAGCTCGGCCAGTTGCCGGGTGCTGTCCACCGCCCTCTGGCGCCCGTCCAGCGTGGCCATCGCCATGCGGAAGCTCAGCGCCAGCCGCGTCTCGTTGAGCCAGCGCAGCGCAGATTCGGGATCCTCCACCGCCAGCACCTGCTGGCACTCGGCCAGCATGCCGGCGGCATCGGGCATCGGCCCGGACACGCGCACGTCCAGCAGTTCGTCCAACAGCAGCGGATACGCCGCCAGGCGTTCGGCCAGCAGTGCGCTGCGCGCCAGCACATCGACCAGCCGCGCCAACGCGCTGGGCTGCTCGTCCAGCAGCGCGAGATAGCTGGTCCGGCGCAGCACCGCCTGCAGCAGGCCAAGCACGCGCTTGAGCGCGGCATCCGGCTGGGGCGAACGCGTGGCGGCATGCAGCAGTGCCGGCAGCACGCGATCCAGCCGCGCACGCGCGGCGTCGGACAACGACTTCACGCCGGTGCTTTGAGCGAAATCGCGCAGCGACTGGTCAGCGCCGTTGGCATCGAGGAAGCCGGCTTCGGCCAGCAGCGGTGCGTTGCTGCCATCGGGCAAGCTGCGCCAGTAGTTGGCCAGTGCATCGGGCGCGGCCTGGCCCTTGCGCGGCGCCAGCAGCGCAGCGAACTCGGTACTGACCCGTGCCTGCTGCACGGCCAGCGCCGCGCGCAGCACGTCCCAGTCCGGATAGCCGAGGCCGACGGCGATGCGCTCGCGGTCCAGCGCATCGCTGGGCAGCACGTGGGTCTGCGCATCGCGCAGCATCTGCAGGCGGTTTTCCAGCCGGCGCAGGAACAGGTAGGCCTCGCGCAGCGCGCTGCCATCTTCGGGGGCGATCTGCCCGGCGGCGACCAGCGCGTCCAGCGCCACCAGCAGGCGGCGTTCGCGCAGTGCCGGTTCGCGACCACCGCGGATCAGCTGCAGCGCCTGGCACAGGAACTCGATTTCGCGGATGCCACCGGCGCCACGCTTGATGTCCTCGTGCAGCTCGCGGCGCGCGACCTCGGCGGTGATTGCTGCCTTCATCTCCCGCAGGCCGTCGAGCGCTGTGAAATCCAGATAGCGGCGGTACACGAACGGGCGCAGGGTCTGCAGCCACGCTTCACCGGCCTCGATATCGCCGGCCACCGCGCGCGCCTTCAGCCAGGCATAACGTTCCCAGTCGCGGCCTTCGCGCTGGAAATACTGGTCCATCGCTGCGAACGACAGCGCGACGCGGCCGGCGCTGCCGAACGGGCGCAGGCGCAGGTCGACGCGGTGGCTGAAGCCATCGACCGTGGTTTCGTCCAGCAGCTTGGCCAGGCGCTGGCCGAGGCGTGCGAAATACTCTTCGGCGGCCAGCGCGCGCGCGCCGTCGGATTCGCCGCCGTGCGGGTAGGCGTAGACCAGGTCCACATCGGAACTGAAGTTGAGCTCGCCACCGCCGAGCTTGCCGAGGCCGAACACCACCAGCTGCTGTGGGGTGCCTTCGCCATCGCGGACCACGCCGTGGCGTTGGGCGAATTCCTGCTGCAGGGCGTCCAGTGCCAGCCGCAGGCAGTCTTCGGCCAAAGCGGTGGCGCCGGCGAGGGTCTGCGGCACGTCGTCGAGGCCGGCCAGGTCGCGCCAGATCAGCCGCGTGGACATGGCGGTGCGCCAGCGCCGTATCTGCGCCGGCCAGTCGCTGGGCTGCAGCGGATCGAGCACCGGCGCCGGGATCGGCGGGCAACCGGGCGCGGCCAGCTGCGCCAGCAGCGCCGGTTGCCGCACGAGGGTGTCCAGCGCGAAGTCACTGGTCACCGCCAGCCGGGTCAGCAGCGGCAGCAGCTCGGCAGGAACGGGCTCGGGCAGGACCTGGGCCAGGCGCGCCAGGGCGCGGTCGACAACGGGCTGGAGGACGGCGGACAGTTCGGCGGGGGCGAGGGTCATGCCCTGATTCTCGCGGGGTCGGATCCCTTTGCCAACGGCGAAGGGCTCTGCCCCCGAGATGCCGCCGCTTGATGCCGCGGGTGGGGTCAGAGCCTTTTGCCCTTGGCAAAAGGATCCGACCCTGAAGGGGTGCCGCGTATTCATACTGGGCGGCAGGCAATAAAAAAGCCCGCTTGCAGCGAACTGCCAGCGGGCTCTGCTCCCTCCCCCACGTCGGGATGCAGGGCCATCGTGCGGGCTGCGAAAGCACTTTGCACGCTGCACTGCAAAACAAAACCGGCGGGTATGGGTGAGCCCTCCGGGGAAAAGCCATTCCACGAAGGTAGAACCCCCCGTACGGATGAGGATGGCCGATAATCTGAATTCCCCCCAGCAACACGTGTCGTCATGTCTGTTGATCGCATCGCCAACGCGCGTCTCCGTGACCGCGTGGTCTCCGCAGAGGCCGCAGCCGCGCTGATCCAGCCCGGTGAAACCGTGGCCATGAGCGGCTTTACCGGCTCCGGGTATCCCAAGGCCGTTCCCGTGGAACTGGCCCGCCGCATCGAATCGGTGCATGCCCAGGGCCAGCCCTTCCAGATCAGCCTGATGACCGGCGCCTCCACCGCGCCGGAACTCGATGGCGCGCTGGCCAAGGCTGATGGCATCGCCATGCGCATGCCGTTCCAGAGCGACCCGGATGCGCGCAACCGCATCAACGAGGGCAAGCTGGATTACATCGACATCCACCTCAGCCACGTGGCCCAGCACGTGTGGTTCGGCTTCTACGGCGAGATCGATACTGCGGTGATCGAAGTCTCGGCCATCCGCGAAGATGGCTCGCTGGTGCCCTCCACCTCGGTCGGCAACAACAAGACCTGGTTGGACCTGGCGAAGAAGGTGATCGTCGAGGTCAACGAATGGCAGCCAGCCGGCGTCGACGGCATGCATGACATCTACTACGGCACCGCGCTGCCGCCGCACCGCAAGCCGATTCCGCTGGTGAACGCCAACGACCGCATCGGCGACACCGCGCTGCGCTGCGACCCGGACAAGATCGTGGCGGTGGTGCGCACCAACGGCCCGGACCGCAACAGCCCGTTCAGCCCGATCGATGCAACCAGCGAACAGATCGCCTCGCACCTGATCGAGTTCCTCAAGCACGAGGTGAAGAAGGGCCGCCTGCCGCCGAACCTGCTGCCGCTGCAGTCGGGCGTGGGCAACATCCCCAACGCGGTGCTGGCCGGCCTGGCCAAGAGCGGTTTCCGCGACCTGGCCGCGTTCACTGAAGTGATCCAGGACGGCATGCTCGACCTGCTGCGCGACGGCGTGCTGAGCTATGCCTCGTGCACCGGCTTCGCGCTGAGCCCGCAGGCCAACGAGACGTTCAAGGACAACATCGATTTCTACCGCGAGCGCATCATCATGCGCACGCAGGAAATCTCCAACCATCCGGAACTGGTGCGCCGCCTTGGCTGCATCGGCATGAACGGCATGATCGAAGTGGACATCTACGGCAACGTCAATTCGACGCACGTGATGGGCACGCGGATCATGAACGGCATCGGCGGTTCCGGCGACTTTGCCCGCAATGGTTTCCTGTCGGCGTTCCTGAGCCCGTCCACTGCAAAGAACGGCACCATCTCGGCGATCGTGCCGATGGCCAGCCATGTCGATCACACCGAGCACGACGTGTCGGTGATCGTCACCGAACAGGGCCTGGCCGATCTGCGTGGGCTGACCCCGCGCAAGCGCGCGCAGGTGCTGATCGACAACTGCGCGCACCCGGATTTCCGCCCGCAGCTGCAGGATTACTTCGACCGTGCCAGCCGCGAAAGCTACGGCAAGCACACCCCGCACCTGCTGCCGGAAGCGCTGTCGTGGCACCAGCGCTGGCTGGATACCGGCACGATGAAGGGCTGATTATTCTCGGTTCGCCGGGCATGGCCCGGCGCTACCAGCTTCCAGTGGGTGCGGACCTTGGTCCGCACCCACCACGCGCACCAAAGCGGTGCCGATCAGGCGCGCAGCGCCGCCAGCGATTCCGCCTGCAGCCGCTCGTAGATTTCGAACTCGTCATTCACCGCCACGCCCAGCGCCTGCTCGAAGGCCTCGCGGTTGGCGTGCGCGGCATACGCGCGCTGTTCTTCGCCGCCCAGGTTCGACTGGAAGATGCCCGCGGCACTGACCGGCAGGAAATCCTCGTAGACGATCGGATCGGCCGTGGCCAGTCCGGCGGCCACCAGCACTTCAGCCGGCAGATCCGCCACGCGCTCGGGCGCGGCACGGCCGGCGTCGGTCAGCTGGTAGCGGTAATAGCCCAGCCCTTCCTGGCGCAGCGTGTCATGGTCATCCGGGAAGCTGGCGAACACCGCCTGCAGGCGCTGGCCGTAGTCGCCGCCGGTGCTGCCTTCGCCACCGGCATCGCGTGCCTGCGACAGCAGCTGGTCGTACAGCGCGCGGCCCTTCGGGGTCAGCGCAAGGCCGCGCTGTTCGATCTCGCCGAAGCGCGCGGTATGCGTGCCGGCATCGCCACCTTCCGCGTCCGGGAAATGCACTGCCTCTTCCAGCGCCTTGAAGCTTGTCTGGCGCAGCAGGATCGGGCAGGCGCGGCGCGGCGGGCCTTCGATCACCGCCTTGGCCGCCATGCCGTGTTCGATCATCGCCGCCTGCGCAGCGTCGATATCCAGCGTGCGCGGGGTCAGGTGATTGATGTGCGGGCCGCGGAAACTGACCACGTCGGCCACCAGCCGATGCGCGTTGTGCAGCGCATGGTAGGTCGGCAGGTCGACCGTGGCATCGCCGTGCCAACGGAAGGTTTCCAGTGCTTGCTCGACGAAGCGCTCGGCATCGGCCTGCGCCAGGCCACCGTCACGCTCGGCCTGGTCGATCAGTGCCAGCGCGCCGTCGGTGAAGATGCGGCGGCGTGCGAGGATCTTCGCCGACTCGGCACGCAGGGCTTCGTCTTCGATCAGCTCCAGGCGCAGCAGCGAGGTGAACACGCGGAACGGATTCTGCGCCAGCGCCGCGCCGGACAGCGGGCGGAACGCGGTGGAGTGCACCGGCACGCCGGCCACCGACAGGTCGTAGTAGCCGACCGGGTACATGCCCATCACCGCGAACAGGCGGCGCAGTGTCGCTAGTTCCTGCACGGTACCGACGCGGATCGCGCCATGACGCTCTTCATCCAGGCGCGCACGCTCGTCGTTGCGCTGCAGCTGCGCGGCCAGCGCCGGGTCCTGGGCAAGCACCTGCGCGTTGATCCGCTCCACCAGTTCCACCAGCGTGCCGTACAGCGGCACTTCGGTGCGGTACATGCGGGACATGGCCTGCGCGAACAGGCGGCGGATCACATCAGGCGAAACGAAAGAGGCGCTCATCAGTCACTCGATTGCGGGAACGGGGAACAGCTCGGACCCGTATTGTCGCCGGAGCGCCCGGCGGCGGCGATACGCAGAGCAACATAAGGAAACCGGTAGTGCCGGCCGCTGGCCGGCAACCTCCGGATGCCTGGAATGGTGCAGGTGCCGGCCAGCGGCCGGCACTACCGCTTGAGCTGGCGCTTCAGCGTGGCATCCAGGGTGATCGGCCGGTCCCAGTGCTGGTAGCTGGCCACGATGGCATGGCGCACAGCCCGGTAGTGCAGATTGTCCGGCTTGGTGGGCATGCGCTTGACCACCGCCTCCCAGCCGCCCTCCGGGTCCTGGCTGAAGGCACGCACGCTGTCGCGGCAGGTCTGGCCACTGGCCTTGGCCCAGAAGCAGGCGAAATAAATGTCTCCTGCCTGCCAGCCGTGGGTGGTGAACAGCGCGCTGATGTAGCCGCGCGGCACGTCGGCATAGCGCGACACTTCGTCGAGGAAGGCGTCGGGGTAGCGTTCGGCGTAGTGGTTGATGTCCTGCAGCTGGGCGTCGACCCAGCTGTCGCCGGTGTCCACTTCATAGGTGGCCGAACGCTCGGCGGTCTGCTGGGCCAGCACGGTGGCCGGCGCCAGCAGCAGGAACAACATCAGCGCGCGCAGTCGGTGGTTCATGCCCCGATTCTGCCGCAGCCGACCGGCCCTGTCAGGCCGCAGCGGCCTTGGCCTCGATCGCCGCCAGTGCGGCCGGCCAGTCGTGGGCGGTATCGGCAGTGACCATGCGCGGTTCGTCGTCGGCCACGCCATGCTGGGTCTCGTGGGCCCAGGTCACTGCGTACGGGGTATGCACGCCCCAGCCACCCAGCGTCACCACCGGCTCGATGTCCGAGCGCAGCGAGTTGCCGACC
Source organism: Stenotrophomonas sp. GD03819 (assembly GCF_029841665.1). NCBI lineage: Bacteria > Pseudomonadati > Pseudomonadota > Gammaproteobacteria > Lysobacterales > Lysobacteraceae > Stenotrophomonas > Stenotrophomonas sp. GD03819. The sequence goes on along the minus strand of NZ_JAOCEW010000016.1, from coordinate 51,310 downwards.
ATCACGAAGCGCTGCATCGGCAGGTCGAATTCGGCCAGCACGCGGGCGTAGGTTTCCGGATCCTTCTCCGAGACGATCTCGATGCGCGGGAACAGCTCGGCCAGGTTGGCGACCTTGATCTTGGCTTCCTGGTGGAACAGGTCGCCCTTGGTGATCAGCACCACCGGGTAGTGCTCGGCGATGGCCGCCACCGCTTCACGCACGCCGTCGATCAGCTCGACCGGGTGGCGCAGGGTGTCGTGGCCGATCTCCAGAATGCGCTGGATGTCCTTCGCGTCGATGCGCTGGCCGGTGATGTCGATGGCCGCTTCGATCATCGACAGGGTCATGCTCTTGACGCCGTAGCCGAAGGTGCCCAGGTGGCGCTGCTGCACTTCCAGCAGGTGGCGGGCGGTCTGGGTGTCATGCACGTCGACATAGCGCGACAGCAGGTCAAGGTAATCCTGCTCGGCCTTGCGGTAGTAGTCCTCGCTCTTCCACAGCGTATCGTCACCGTCAAAACCGACCAGGCCGATGGCGCGCGACGGCGCAGGCGTGGGGGTGTTCATCGCCCAAGGATACAGGGGCCATGGTGACGAAAAAACCCGGGCGGCCGAAGCCGCCCGGGTTCCCATACGCCCCGATGCAGGACTTACCTGCCCTGCGCACCCTGCGCTGCGCCACCCGCACCAGCCTGCTGGGCGGCCACGTAGGCCTTGTACTCATCGGCGCTCAGTTCGCCGTCCTTGTTGGTATCAGCCTGGTCGAACACCTGGGCCAGGCCGGCGTTCACCTGCGCCTCGGTCTTGCTGATGGTGCCGTTGCCATCGGTATCGATGCTGGCCCAGGTCTGGCCACCGCCATTGGCCTGCGCCGATGCCGCTGCGGCCGCATTGGTCGCCTGGTCGGCGGCCTGGCCGGCCTGTGCAGCCGCCTGCTGGGCCTGAGCGGCTTCGTTCTGCGCCTGCGCGGCCTGCTGCTTGGCCGACTGGGCCATCGCCGGGATGGCCAGCACGCTGCCGGCGGCGACGATCAGGGCGATCAGGGGCTTGCGGTTGCGAATAGTCATCAGGAGTGTCTCCTACCGATTGGGTGGTGTTGCGCGGCGTGTTGATTCCGCACGGCACCTACCCTGCCACCGCGTTTCTGAATCGATTTTGCGTCGCGAGCGGCGCCCACACGCGCGATTAACCACTGGCCTCCACGCATGCTTTAGCGCGGTGGTTAGGGTGAAGTGAGTGGCTCATAAGATGCGCATTCAGCGCCTCTGCATTTAACCGGCAGGCAACGAAAAACCTGCGTCAGTCGACGGTTTTTTCCGATGACCGCGAACTGAACAACACCCATGCAAGAGCAACACCGGCGAGCGCACCGGCGATTTCCAGCACCACACGGCTGCCAAGTTCGTTCGGATCGTGGATGGTGGCCAGGAAGATGCGCGCGTACAGCGGCGATTCCAGCCGCACGATGCCCATGTAGAACAGCTTCCACGCATCGATGCCGGCGGCGATGATCACGGCGATGACGCAGGACCAGCCGATCGCGTGCCCCATCGACCACCGCAGCAGGCGGCACAGCTGCGACCACAGGAGGTACACGAGCAGGCCGACCAGCAGGGCAATGGCGCCCGCTTCCAGGGTGCCGAGCAGGCCGAAGTGCAGGGGAAGGTTCATCGGGTGGGCAGGGATGAAGAGGCGGCCAGTGTAAGGGATCTGCTTCGGACCCAATCGTGTTCAGGGGTGAGATATATCGGGGGGGGCTGCGAGATATCTAGCCGGAAGACCCCGGAAGAAGGCTGACAATGGCGGATCGATATGAAAAGCCGTTGCGCCTGGCGCAATCCCTGAATCAGACGAACAGATCCAGCTGATCCAGTCCGCCTGCCCGCGCCTGGGCCCGGCGAATCAACCGACGGATGCTTCTTTCGTGCATACCGGTGTCGTGTGCAAGTTTAGCGGTAGAGGTGCCTGCGAGGTAGGCCCGCAAGATCTCGATCTCCCGCTGCGTAGCTTTGAAGTGCGCGTCCTTCGGGTACGTGATGGTCTGTCCGCCCCAGTGCTCGGCCAAGCTATCGGCCACCGCTGCCCCCACCAAGTCAGCAACCTCGGTGGGGAGCGCGTGCTCACGACCCAGCAAACCCGCCACCACTTCGGCGATTTCACTGAGGAGTTCGTGACGGCGGGCCTCCATCGACTTCATGCCGAAGGAGCCTCCCGCCGGGCACGGCGATTGGCGTCGATCTGAAGAGCGGCAATCACTTTGGACAGCTGATCCGGGTTGCACCATTCCAGGCGTCCTACCTTGAACATGTGGCGTGCCACCGAATGTGCATATTCCCACTCGCGCCCCGAATCGGCCAGCAGCGCCTCGATCTTGGACAGCTGCGGGGACAGGTCGCCCTTGGGACGACCGGCCCAGCGCTTGGCTGCATACGCTGCCTTGGCGGGGATGCCACCCAGCCGGCGCAACTCGTTGGCGATCGCATCGAGCTGCCGGCGATCGCACTTGCCGGCGCTGCGCTGGGCAATGCCGTGCTCCCTGGATACACGCTCGACCAGGTCACGGTAGACCTCCTCCGGGAGGCCGAGCTTCTTGGCACCGGCGTGGATCGCGGCCAGTACTCGGTTACGGCCGTCGCCGACCTTGCGAGCGCGGGTCATGCCCTGCTCCCTGTGCCTTGAGCGGCCCGGAGGGCGGTCTGCCAAGCCGGAACGTCCTGGCCAGTCCGATCGAGAAGCCGCAGCAGGCCGTCGCGTGCACCAGGCACGATACGGCCACCGTCCTTCACGACGACGGCCACCTGGGACTTCTTTGTCAGCGGATCACGGCGCATCAGCATTACCTTTTTGGCTGTCGCTCAGAACCTTCGCTCGGTCGCCGTAGTGCGGCATGTTGTCGTAGCCGCAGTCGTTGCACTCCCAGCCCGTGTCGAGGAACCAGGAGCCACAGCGTATGCAGTGCTCTTTGTCAGGGTCGACGCCGCCGATGTGTAGCTTCTCAACCATGCGGCACCTCCACTTCCTCAACCTGCATGAGGCAGGGATCAAGGTCAGGCCGGTCGTCCCAATCAACGAGGCGGATCCCGTGTGGCGATGGCCACCCTTCCAGCTGATCAAATTCGCGCTGCATGCCCTCGGTCGAATAGCTGGAGTTCACGTCCAGCACCCAGCCCATGAACTCGGCGCCCGCCATCTTGATGACGGCGAGCACTGCGTCTCCATCGGCCTCGTCGAGGCGCTCATCAGCACCGGTCCAGAACTTGTTGATTTCCGTCGCCAGCTCCGGCGTCAGGATGCCGTGGTCGATCTCCAGCTGTACCTGGCCTTCGCCCCAGTCACGTTCAATTCGGTAGCGCTTGATGGTCATGTTGGGCCTCACGGGGTCTTGGAAAGGTGGAAGGCCTGTTCCAGCACCAGGAACAGGCGGCGGATCTCGCCGCTCTGCAGGGCGAAGCGGGCGTCGAACTCGGCGCGGCGGCCGTCGTCGTCGGCTTGCTCCAACTGAGAGAGCGCGCCGTCCAGGAACTTCAGCTTGCGCACCACCAGGTCATCGCCCAGCTCGAAGGACAGCGCGTCCTCCAGCACCAGGGCCAGCTTGGTGACCTGCTTGCCAGCGTCCAGGTGCTTGTCGATCTCGTCGCTGCGCAGTTCCTGGTCGCTGCAGCGCACCTTGGCGCCACCGTCGACCGGATCGCGCAGCTCGGCGGACTCGCCAAGGGACAGACCATCCGGCAGCGGCTCGCCAGCGATCCAGCCGGTCAGGATCGAGCGCGGCGCGACTTCGGCGTTCAGCGGCATCGCCGGGAAGCTGCCCAGCAAGCCGCGGATATCGGACACGAAGGCCTCGCCCACCTTGCGGCTGGAGGTGTCCACGGCCACATAGCCGTGGGCAAGGTCCAGGATGGCGTCGTGGCGGCTGTTCTTGACGAAGGCCTGGGGCAGCAGTTCGTGCAGGATGTCGTCCTTCATGCGCTTGCGCTCACGACCACCAGGTCGGCGCCCCTGTTCCTGTTCCATGACCTGAAGACGGGTCTCCAGCACACGGTTGACCACAGCGCTGGGCAGGACCTTGTCCTCGCCGCCCACGGTCAACCAAAGGAAATCGCCCTGGCGGCACGACAGGTGTTCCTGCTCCTCACGGCCGAAGGGGGAAATGAAGCCGCGCGAGTTCATTTCCAGCGGTCCAACCGGCTTCAGTACGCCATACGGCAACACTGATTCGACTTCGGAGAAGTCGGTGCTGGGTGGGAAGCGGAACAGCGTCAGGTTACGTACGAACACGGAGATGACTCCTGTTTGAGGTGGATCCCTCGCTGGTAGGCTGGCGGCGCCAACCACTCCACACCTACACAGCGAGGGATCCATGAAAGAAGAGACACTTGGCGAGGCGGTTTACGAGTTCCTGCAAGCGTGTTTTATGGGCAATGACAAGCCGAAGAGTGTGGAAAACTGGCAGTTGTTGCTCGAGCGACTTGATGGGGGCGGTGATTTGTCAGCTGCTGACGTAGCAAGATGGGATGATCAAACTCGAGCCCAGCTCTACTCAGTGCTCTCCGTTGCATTGATCAAGCTCACACTCAGGCGCGACGCCGACGTGCCAGGGCGAATGCCCGGCTGCAGGCCTGATCTACTGACCGAATCAGCCGTAGAAGTGCTCGTAGGGCTGATAAAGGCATGCGGCGCGAAACCGCCATTCTGACCGTCGCGAACATAATGCGGGTGGCCGTTCTGCTCGGCAGATCGGCCACTGGCCAGCGTCGCTCAGTCTGATGGTCGGACACTTCAACCCTCCTTCGTCAAACTGATAGAGCAAGGGCCCTGCCAAACCAGCACAGGTGGGTGGAGTAGCAGCGCGAGGATGGCGTCCAGCGCAGCCTGTGCTTGGGCTTCGCACTTCTCGGCCATGCCATGCCCGACCTGGCGAGCAATGGCCGTGGCCACGTTCCGCTTCGTCTGCGGGTCGCGCAGGCTGCACACAAAGTCGAGCCCGTCCATGCCCCGGATCGCGTCAGCCGTGGTAGACGCCATCGCACCTGCCGCCTGCTGGGCGCAGGGACCGCACATGGGCGACTCGGGCGCACCGGTGGGCATGTCGCAGTTGACGCAGGCATGACGCGGCCCGGTGGTGGCCACCTCGCGGTCGGTGCGTTCTTCGAAGTGCAGCAGGCCCGGCTGGGAGATATGGCGCTTCAGGCGCCAAGGGAAAACGTCCCCGCGCGCTTCGATGTAGCGCACCGCCTGGCGAATGGCATAGCGAGCAGCGGTCGCGTCTTCGCCCTGGATGTTGCCGCAAGTGGCGTCGAAGAAGCGCAGCCCGTCCAGCTCCACGGCCGGCGCGTGGATTTCCACGTCCGCCCGTGCAGCCTGGTCGGCGATCGCCACTGCCAACGCCAGGGTGTTGGCGTTCAGTGCACCGCGAACGCCATCGAAGCGGAAGGTGCAGGTATCTCGGATCTGCGGCATGTCAGACCCCCGCCACGTCGAGAGAGATCGGCTGGTACTGGCCGCGTGCATCGCGCTCGTAGAACCGCACATAGGTCTTGCTGCCCACCACCGTGACCGCATCGCTGATTGCTTTCATCGCCTGCTGCCAGCGCGGATCATCGAACTTGAGGCGATGCAGCGAGAGCACCTCGCCGGTCTTGATGCTGCCGTCCTGGCCCACCTTGAAGGCACTGTTGACCAGGGTGCGCAACTCGGCACGGGAGCCTTCTGTCCAGTCGTTCAGGCACTCATCGATGAGGGCCTTGGCCGCCTGCAGGCGCTCATCGAACTGGATGCTGTCCTGGCAGGCGCGCAGGATCTTGTAGCGGCCGTCGTAGGTGTACAGGCTCACGTTGCCCTTGTCGCCGCCGATCTTGGCGCCGTACTGCTCGCCACTGAGCTGCACGAAGGCCGCAATGTCAGCGAAGGTGTCCGCCTTGAAGGTGCGCAGTTCTTCGCGCAGCTGCAGGGCGCGCTCGATCTTCTCCTGCACCAGCTGGTCGCGGGCCAGATCGATCGGCTTGATCTGTGCCTCGGGTACCAGCCGACCGTTACGGTCCTCGCGGTAGCCTTCGGGAATGGATGGGGTCATTGGGCGCCTCCTTGGGCGGCGGGGGTGGCAAACGGTTGAGTGGGCCGAAGGACGTCGGGGACGCCTTCGACGTGGATCGGGCTGGTGGCGGTGAACCAGTCGGCGCGCCAGCGGCGGGCCGCATCCAGCGAGATGCCGAGCAGGCCGGAAATGCGCTGTGGGGTGAGCTGGCGCGGGTTCTGCGTACGGGCCCACAGTGCAAAGCGCATCGCGCGCAGGTGGTCGTAGCGCTGGCGGCCGGTACGTGCCATCACTCCACCCCGCCGAAGATGCGATCGAAGTGGTTGTGCAGTGAATCGACCAGGCGGCCACCGAGGTAAGGCGGCAGCTCACCTTCCAGATCCTCCTGGGACTGGCATACGGTGCCGATGGAGGGCGTCAGCGGGCCTTTGTCGAAGGCGGGGCCTTTGTATCCGCCAGCAGCGGATTGGGCCTTCTGCGTCCCTGTCGTACCTGGCCGAGTGCCGCGCACGCGCTGTGCCTGCGCGGCGGCCAACGCCGTCGGGTCGATCTTCCAGTCGGGGTTGAGGCGGTAGTTGCGGGCCAGCCCTTCGCCAACGCGCAGGATCATTCCGCATCGCACCGCTTTGGCGACCGCGTTGGACACGTAGCCGCGGTACTGGAAGCCGTGCTCCATCACCCGGTCGATCAGGTCGTCAGACCGGACCACGCTGCCGCCCAGCGACAGGGCGATAGCATGCTGCAGCGCGGGGCTGGGGATGGCGCTCATGGCTGAACCACCTGCGGTTGGGTGACGCCGGCCTCGGAGCGGGTCAGCACGATGACCGGCGCCGGGTTGGGCGTGGTGCGGGCGACGACGCAGACCACGGCGCGGTGCTTGCCGTCGACCTTGCTGCGTGCCTCGGCATCCGCGATGGCCGGGGCCGGATCGGTGAAGGCGTCACCGCCCACCCACTCGGCCGGGACTACCAGGAACTGGCCACGGTCAGCCATGTGCCACCTCCTTCAGCATCGGCGGACGCTGGGTCCACTCCAGCTGCACGCCCTGGTACTCGGCGGCCATCACGCGGTCCTGGCCGCCGCTGCCGTTGGGCTGGCGGCGCTTGAGGTGGCCACCCACCATCGTCGGCGGGCGGTCCAGGATCAGTACCGCGCGACGGCCATTGCTGTGCAGGCCCAGGATCTCGACGCCGCTGTTCTCCAGCTCGCGTGCGGTGTTGGCGGCGGCATACAGCACGTCGGAATTGCGTTCATGGTTCATGGTTGGATTCCTCGTCGGTAGCGGGCTTGTCCAGCCCGAGTTGTCCGTACAGATCCGGGAGCGCAACGCGCTTCATCGCGCTGACCTGCTCCAGGGAGGTCATGGCGCGCCCGACCAGGAAGGTGCAGGCGCGGTCCAGTTCGGCCGCACTGGCGGCAAGGTGGTAACCGTGAGCCGGGTGGGCGCAGATCGGGTGCCCCTCGCGCCGCAGCTGCTCGATGATCTGGCGCAGGCGGCGCTCGTCGGCAGTGCTGGTACGTGAGGTGATCTGCTGCACCAGGTCGCGGGCGGTGATGCCGTTGACGGCGCCGCGACGGCCCTGCAACTGCAAAAGCACGGTCTGTGGGGACAGCTCTTGCGGTAGCAGGGCCAGCTGCATGTCAGATGGCCCCCCGATCAATGCCGGCGGCGATGGCCAGGTCGAGAATCTCGTCCAGTTGCAGCAGCCAGCGCTTGCTGGTGCTGTGCGCGATCACCACCACGCCGCTGTGGATCCAGACCTCGACCGAGTACTCGCGCCCGGTTTCAGGGTCGTGCACCTGGACGTCTCCTACACGCGACGCTGTCGGGAACGTGTGGCCGTCCTGCACCAGCGTCCCGATGGACTTCTTCCGCTGAGGGTGCTGGGCACTGTGGCGCTGGCGGTTGCGCACCTGGCCGAGGCAACGCTGGAGGGTGGGAACGGCCATCATTCCTCCTCGTCGTCATCGCCGTCGCGCAACTGGTCGACCAGCGCACGCAGCTGCTGCAGGTTGAGGCTCTCCAGCAGCGAAGCCATGCTCTGCCCGTCGCGCCACTCGACACCGGCGCGACGGAACAGGTCCCGGTGCATCACCGTCACCTGCTGGACGGGCAGCTCGGCATCGCGCATCAAGTAAAAAGCGAAGCTGCGCAGGTACTGCGGCCCAGAGGTATTGAAATCAACCATGAGCCACCCCCTCACGCTGCAGCACATCAGCTGGAACATGCGCGGTAATGCGCTCCCAGTTGGCGCGCGGCACGATCACCACCTGCAGGATGTCCACATTCACCGGTGCGGGACGGTCCTGCATTTCAAAGGGAACCGCGACAACACGCGTCGCAAGCGGCCACTGCGCCGTCATCGGTTCAACCACCATGCCTTCGACGGCCGGCCAGCCCTCAGTTCGGATTGCCATGTCAGATGCCCTCCTGGTTGTCGCGAAGGCGCAGCAGTCGCTCCAGCTCTGCAGTGCCAAGAGCCAAGCCACGAACGACGTTCTGGATGCGGATATCAACGTCGTCTTCAGGGTCATCCTCGAGTCGAGTGAGGCCTTCCCAGGCGCTGGGGTTGAATGCGCTGCCGGCGACCAACTGCTGGAGGGGCGCGATCTCCATCGCACCGTTCGCATCGACACTTACAACGTCCTGGTTCATCCACGACGGAAGCAGGTAGAAGGCTGCCGCCGCAGCGAGCTCCTCTTGTGCATGCTCGTCATCGTGCTCGGCGGAATAGCCCTTCTCGCCGATCTGCCGCTGGCGTTCGTCAGCGATAAGGCCGAGGGCGGTTTGGAGCGCGGTGGTCAGATCCGTGCGCATCTCACACCCCCCGCACGACGTCAGCGGTGACGGTCGGCACGCCCAGATCAGCGGCGCGGTTCATCGCGGCGGTCAATGCGTTCTGGACCGCCAGCGGGTACAGCAGCGACCCCGCGCCGCGCGAAGGAACCAGCTTGGTGCGCAGTGCATCGATGGCACCTTGGTCCACCACCTTGTCCAGCGGCACCTGGGCGCGCTTGAAGCGGTGTGCCAGGTAGGCGCCCAGCTCGTTGTCCAGCGGCGGCAGCGTGATGATCTCGATGCGCTGTACTACTTCGCGCACCTCCGGGTTGTGCTCGGAGAGCTTCACGCCCAGCTCAGGCTGGCCGATCAGGATCACCGACAGCAGCGGACGCAGGCCGTCCTTCAGCTCGCGGAAGCGCTTGAGGTGCTTCAGCGTCGGCAGCGGCAGGCTGTGGGCCTCCTCGATCACCAGCACATGGCTGTGGCCGGCGCGGGCGCTGTCACGCAGCGATTCGTGCAGTTGGCGGAAGCGGGCCTCGGGGCTGCTCTTGGGCTTGGCCAGCGGCGCGACGGCGGCCATGATCGCCTCGGCGATATGGTGGCTACGCAAGGTCTTGCCCACTGCATCGCTGCCCTCGCTGGCCAGCACGTAGGGCTGGATCACAATGACCGCCTGCTCTTCGCGCTGGATGCGATCGACCAGGTCTTCGCGCAGCGTGCTCTTGCCAGCGCCACTTTCGCCGATCACCGCAGCAAAGCCACCGTGGCGGGCCACCTGGTACATGCTCTCGCGGACATAGCGGATATCCGGCGACAGGAACACCTCTTCGGCGCTGGTCGGATCGGCGAAGGGATTGCTGGTGAGGCCGAAGTGACGCTTGGCCTGTGGAGTCAAAGCCTGAAATCGCAGTAGCATGGGATCTTCCTCGTCGTGAGTGTCGTTGTCGTTATCGGTGTCTTGCGGTGGGGAAACCGGGGCTGGCGTGACCCCGCACGTCGGCCCCTCCTTTTCATGCCAGTGGGCGTCGGTCACGCCGTGCTGGGTCAGGCAGGAACTGATGGCAGCGCGCACCGCTGCCGGATCGCAGCTGGTGGGCAACTGGCCGTGATTGATCAGGGCGTTGAGGGCCGGACGGCTCAGACCTGCAGCACTGGCCAGGTCTCCCTGCTTGATGCCGGCCTCGGTGAGCAGGCGCTTCAGACGCAACGTCATCGGCGAGTCCTCCGCCCCTGCAAGGCGGCCTTCGCAGCTGCATAGGTGTTGAAGCCGGCCTTTCGCGCAGCAATCTCCAGCGCCTGGCAGTAACCGAATCCGTCGCGCTCTTGGATCAGGCGTGCGTCTTTCTTGATGCTGTCGAGCGAAGCCATCACGCTGCACCTCCTTCCACCAAGCGCAGGCCACCACGCTCCGGCGTTGCCAGGGTGTGCGCCCAGGATTCGACCTGATCTACGGGCAGGCCTTCCGGCCAGCGCTGGGCGGTGCGGGCATAGTGATCCGCCGTCCAAGCCGAACCCGCCGCCTCCAGCAGTGGCTTCAGGCGCATGGCCGCTTCCACGTGGTTCAGTGGCGGCAGTTCCGCGCGGATGGGCGTGACCGAATCAACCGTGAAGCGAGGGGCCTCGACCACATCGGGGACCGCAACGTCCACCCGATGCCCGCGCCGCGGCAGGTGTTGAATCTCAGGTGCCTGCTGCACCGATTTGTAGGGATCGATTCGGCCACCGAACGGCATGGTCTTGGCTTTACGCTGCGCCTTGGCCTGCTCGTCGGTCTCGGCATCCATCGCCAGGCGCTCGACCCGCTTGCGGTTCGTGTCTGCCGGCGTATCGGCATGCGCGCGGTATGTGCCGACGGCCACTGCACCGGTGAACCCGTATGCGTCCGCCTCCAGCGGCTCCATCGTGTACCAGGTGTCGCGGCCAGCATCGTCGGTAAACAGTGCCTGCGCACCGAATTCACTGCCGAAGGCATTGCGGGCAACGGTCAGCTTCTGGCCCACAATCACGCCCGGCACGCCGGACACATCAAAGGTCTTGCCCAGGAAGCTGATACGCAGCAGTGGGTTGACCTTGCGCAGTTCCGGGGCGCGGGTCGCCAGCTTCATGCAGTCCTCCGCCGCCGGCACCAGGCGCAGCTGATCAGGCTTGATCGTCATCCACGCCTGGTAACGCGAGGACTTGTGCCGGGTGTGCTGAGCGGTGGCATTGAAGTTGCGCATCCAGCGCCACGCCGATGCATTGAGCTGCTCAAGGCTCTGCACGTTGTCGAAGCGAAGGCGGTGCTCGAACTTGCGTTCGATCAGGTCGTTGGTCTTTTCGACCTGGCCCTTCGCCCACGGCTGGCCTGGCTGATTGATCCAGATCCGGATGCCCAGGGCGGCGCACAAATTCTTGAACATCGCGCCCGTATTGGCGCTGCCAGGGTCCACCATCACCATCGTCGGTGCACCGCAGAACGGATCAGCCGCACCGCGGTACTGCATGGCATTGATGAAGGTGCGGCACAGGTTCTCGCCGCTCTCGGCGCCCAGCACGTACTCCACGTAGAAGGCGCCGGTGGTGTGATCGGTGAACACGTAGCGCCAGACACGCTCGTTCTCCACGCGAGCCAGGTTCTTGGGCTTGTTCTTGTAGAACTCGCTTGCCGGCATCGCATGCAGGCCGTCCTGCCGCTTGAGGTAATACAGCACGCACAGGCTTGGATCGGCCTGCCACACCTGGTTGGGGTGTTCACTGGCCAGCTGCACCTTCGGTGCAGGTGCCGACAGCTGATCAGGGTGCAGGCGGTTGGTACGCAGAGCTTTGGCTGCCGAGCTCTCGCTCAGCAGTCGGATCTCGCCGGTGCCGGTATCCACAGTCTCGCCGCGCACCATGCCATTGGCGCGCAGCATGTCGATGGCCTCGCCGATGCTGGCCAGGCGCTTGCCGGTGCCGCGACGCGACTCCAGCAATACAGCGGAAATCAGTTCCAGTTCCTGCTGAGTCCAGTCGGAATTGCCCCGATCACTGCGGCGCTTGCGAGGCTTCAGCGAACAGGTCAGCTTCGATACCTGTCGGTACAACGTCTGTACGCTGCAGCCCCATTCGGCAGCGTATCGCTCGGCAATGGCACGCTTCTGGCCATGCCCGGCGCAGAGCAGGTCAGCAGCGGCCTGCTCGATCAAGCTGGCGCTAAGGGTCATATCAGCCCTCCCGCTTCCAGTCGGCCAGGCGGCGGTCATGAATCACCGTGACGCCCACCTCCTGGTGGTCGCGGACAAGGCGCAGGTCGTTGATCAGGCTGGCGATGATCCCGGCCACCTGTTCATCAACATTGAGGTCGTGCTGCTCGGCGTGCTGCATGAGCGTGATCACTGCGCCGCTGAACCCGGCTTCTTCGCTGCCACTGGCGATAGCGATGCGCACTTGGGCGGCCGCCTGCTCCAGCTGGGTCAGCAGCTCCTGCGATTGCTCGTCCGGCGTGGCCTTCTTCCACTTCTTCTGGGCTTTTGCCGTCTTCTCCTCTGCCTTGTTGAGATCGTCGCTCAACTTGGTGATGCGCTGGTCTTTGGCGTCCAGATCGGCGCGGGCTTCGCGGATTGCAGCGCGGAGTTCCCTGTACGTCATCCGTTCCACGTCGTCCAAGGTGAGTTCTGCGGTTTCACCGGTGGTGGCCAGCTCGACGAACTGCTCTTCAGGCAGTGACAGAAGTTCGACCAGCTTCGTGGTGTTTTTTGCGGCATCGATCAAATGCCGCGGCGCCGCGGTATTTGGAATCTGTGCCATGCGTCGCGCGGCCAGCACCATGCGCTGGGCGGTATCGGGACCCAGCCCAAGTCGGTCAAGCATTCCCTGCCATTCGCCGTGTGCGGCATATTCCCGGGCCACGACCAAGTAGCGACCGGCCCGGAGGAAGGCTTCGCAGCCTCGACGCAGTTCACCGCGAATGGCGTTCTCATAGTGGTCCGGGTGCCACGGCAGACCGTCACCGAACTGGTCCACCACCTCGCTCTGGTGCTCACCAAGGGTGACCAGCTCCTGGCTGCGGTCGGCCAGTTTGTCCGCGTCCAGATCTTGGATAACCGGCTCGGCCTGGGCGAGCGGCTTGGCGCCACGCTTGTTGGGTTGCTTCTCTGCCATTTCGATCCTCGTCATCAGTTGGGGCTACGGCTGTAGCGGTTCTTGAAGTCGTCCAGCTGGCGCTCTTCACGAGCCACCTCGGCTTGATGGGCCAAGGCGATCTGGACAATTCGGGGGGCCAGGCGCCAGTTGTCCTGGTCGAAGGGGGAGCGTTCGACTAGGCCGTCTTCGGCCAGGCGCTGAAGGTTGCGCAGCGTGGTGCTGGGGGATTCGCCGATGCCGTCGGCGATCGGCTTCAGGCGCAGGCCGGTGCGGCTGTGCCCGGCCAGGGCGAACAGCAGGCGGGCGAAGATGCTTTGCTCGCTCATGCCGCAGCGTCCTGCTGGCGGCGCGCCAGCTCCTTCAGGATGCGAACGGCGCGGCGGTCGGCTGCGTCGACGGCGCCGGCCAGCGGCAGGGTGTTGGCCAGAGGCGCGTCCGACTCGACGGCCCGCTGCCAGTTGTTCACGGCGGTGGCGTACTGGTCGCGGGCTGAGGTAAGCAGCAGCTCCAGTTCGCGGGTGGACACCTCGTCCAGGGGGCGGCCGGGAGAGGTCATGCCGAGGCCCCCAGGCCGGCGGCCTTCAGTAGCCTGCGCCGCAGGGCCTGACCCTTCGGGCCATTCCAGCGCCCAATGAGGACGTCTCGGGCGTTCTGCGGCGGGACGCCGTTCTCCACGCACCAGCCGCGCAGGCTGGTTCCCTTGCTGACGAAGGCAGTGCGGACCTTGAGGTGAAGATCCAGGCTGGGGGCGGGTTCGCTCATCGCGTGTATCCTTTGATCCTTGTTCCATTGGTTGGCTGCTGTAGGCGCTGCCAGTGGAAGTAATGATGTTCCCGTTCGGGAACACTTGTCAATACCCGATCGGGAACAAAATGACTGACGGAAACTCAGAGAACGACAGCCGGCGCGACACCGGCGAAAGGCTTCGGTTGATCCGGGGCGATAGAAGCCAGAAGGACTTCGCTGAGCTGCTCGGCATCGGGCGAACCACGCTCATCCGGTACGAGGCGGGAACGCGTCCAATAGAGGTCGAACTGCTCGTTAAATTGAATCTGCTATTCGGTACTCAACCGCTCTGGCTTCTCACCGGCATGGGCGCATCAGGAGAAGGGGTGCAGTTGACAAGTCGCGAGGCGATGCTGCTGAACAACTACCGGAACAGTCCTGAAGACGCGAAGGTGGCTCTGGAAAAAACAAGCGCTGCGTTCGCCCAGTCGAAACCGGAACTCAAAACGAAAAAGCACGACTCGTCAGAGTGATGTGGCGTAAGAGCAAATCAACCAGGGGGAAAACATGAAGTGGAAAGTGCTCGCTATTGCTGGCGCAGTGCTGGTGATATCTGTCAGCGGCTGTGCCACCAAACGCTATGGCCGGTTGCAGCCGTTAACTGGCTACGAGACGTTGAACTATTCTTGTGAGCAGATTCGGATTGAACTGTCCAAGGTTGACGCCTTTGATCGGCAGGTAGAGCAGCAGGCGAAGTTCAGTGGTATGTCCGTTGCGAGCTTTCTGGGGGACTTTGGGATTGGGAATGTCATGGAACGAAATGAAGCCAAGAGGACATCGATAGAACGGCGATCTCAGCTGCAAAGTGCCTTCGCTGCCAAGCGATGCGGGGATGTAGAAGTTCGTATCGTTGAGGCTGCCCCGACGACCTTGACCTCCCCTTCGGGGGTGGCCCCTGCCGTTCAACCTGAAAGGCCGACAGCACCGCCGCCCGCGTCTGCCAATAGTTGGTGGGAGGCGCATAGGCCAAAAGGCGATTAGCCTCTTGGCTTGGTCGCACTACCAGCATTCCCCAGTGATCATGCGGACCGCGGTCCCAAGACTCTGATCCAATAGAAACTGAAACTCTGCCCATCGGTTTGGCGCGCATTGGCGCACCTGGCCGGCGGGCATCCTCGTCTGCCCGTCGGCCATCTTTCCCTGGAGATGGCGCATGGCAGCAGAGCAATCCGGTAGCAAGGCACTGCCCATCGCGGGCGGAATGCTGGCAACCATGCTGGCGTTGCTGCTCGGATTGGTGCAGCCCTTTGAGGGCTACTCGGCCCAGCCCTATCGTGATGTCGTCGGCAAGCTGACGGTCTGCTACGGCCATACGGCCAAGGTAGAACAGCGCACCTACACCCGCGCCGAATGCGAGCGTCTGCTCCAGTCGGACCTCGGCGTCGCCTGGAACACCGTGCAGAGTTGCATCAAGGTGCCGATGACGGACTACCAGGCGGCCGCCCTGACGTCGTTCGCCTTCAACGTCGGTCCGGGTGGTGCTGGCGTCAAGGACGGCCTGTGCACGCTGCGCAACGGTCAGCAACCGCGGATCCGTGTCTACGCCAACCAGGGCCGCTGGGACCTCGCATGTGCCCAGCTGAGCAACTGGGCCAATGCCGGCGGCAAGTCCTATAAGGGATTGGAGCGCCGCCGTACCGCTGAGCGTGCGATGTGCGAGGGCCGGTACTGATGGTCCGCACCCTGACCGCAACGGCCGCCCTGCTGCTGGTGCTCCTGCTGGTCGCCATTGCCGCAGCACTTCTCTATCGCGGCAATGCCCTGGATGCGCAGGCCCGTGATACCAGGGCGCAGCAGCGCGTGACCACGCTTCAATCGCAGCTGGAAAGCGAGCGCAGTGCTCGCACCACCGAGCACACCCAGGCCACTGAAATGGCCAAGATCGGAGACGACCATGAAGATGATCGGGAGGCGTCCGCGTCCATCCCTGCTGCTGTTGTGGCTGACCTGCGTGCTGGCAATCTCCAGCTGCGCGACGACCTCGCCACTTGCCACACCGCCCGCCTGTCCCAAGCCGTCTCTGGCGCCGTCGAACGTGATGAGAGCGCCCAACTACGAACAGAGGTTGCGGGGGATCTTGTTCAAGTCGGGCGCGACGCCAACAACCACGTCCAGGCCTGCCAACGCGTCATCGGCGTCCTTACCGGACAGCGCCCACTCGTCGAGACCACCCCATGATCGTTGAAGTGCAGCCGCTCTACCTGGTGTGGTTCGCCGGCATCGGCATCACGCTGCTCGGCGGCCTGATCGCCGGCGGCCGCTGGTTGGTCAACCAACTGCAACAACGCACTGATCAGCAGCTGGCGATCCTGATCAACGACAGCAAGCGCTGGCGCGAGGTTGAGAGTCACCTAACCGACTTCCGCCTGGAAGTTGCGAAGGATTACGTCCGCCGCGAGGACTATGCCCGCGGACAGAGCGTCATCGAGGCAAAGCTCGATGCGGTGGCCTCGAAGATCACGAACATGCAAAGCAAGGGGAGCACGCCGTGAGTCACGGAAATCAAGGCCCGGATCTGGGCAAGCTGCGCCGGGAGCAGCTGCGCTGGCTGATGCTGCTGGTGCTGGATCGCTCACGCCCCTATCCGATCGGTGAAGCGGTCCTGGCCGGCGCCGCCCAGGACATGTACCCGGATGCCACCGCGCTGGAGGTTCGCCGGGAGCTGGACTACCTGGACACCCGTCGCCTGATCGACGTCACCAAATCTCCCTCCGGGCCGTGGTCTGCGGAGCTGACCCGCCACGGTGTGGACATCGTCGAGTACAGCATCGACTGCGGCCCTGGCATCGCCCGCCCGCCGAAGTACTGGTGATCCCATGCCTCCTGTGAGCAAGATCGACCTGCTGCCGGCCGATGTGCGTGACGAGCTGGATCGGCGCCTGGTCGCCAATGCCTTCGGTGGCAGCATCTCGCTGTCCGAATGGCTGGGCGAGCAGGGCTTTGAAATCAGCAAGACCACCGTCAACGAACGCGCCAAGCGGCTCAAGCGCCGCCTGGCGTCGATCAGCGCCAGCACCGAAGCCATGAAGCTGGTGGCCGAGCAGGCGCCGGACAATGCCGCCGAGCGCGGCAGCGCGCTGATGGGCCTGCTGCAGACCGACCTGTTCGAAGCACTGCTGCAGTTCCAGGAGGCGGCCGACCAGGACGATGAGAGCATTTCCCCCGCCGATCGCATTGCGCTGTACAGCAAGGCGGCCAAGGCCATTGCCGAGCTGACCCGCTCTTCCATCATGCGCGAGAAATGGGCCGGCGAAATCCGCCAGAAGGCGCTGGTCGACGCGGCCAGCCGGGTCGAGGAGGCTGCACGGGCCAAGGGCCTGGACGCCGAGGGCGTGGAGTTCTGGCGCAACAAGGTGCTGCATGGAGTCGGCTAAGTGAGTGCACTGGGTCCCCTGCCGGATACCGAGCGCGTCCTGGACTGGGATGAGCTGCCTGAGAGCGTGCGCTCGATCTCGGCCAACTTCGATCCGAGCAAGGCCGGCGTGCTGATGGCCCATCAGTCCGAATGGATCCGGATGCAGGAAGGGCTGGATATCGCGGTCTGCGAGAAGGGGCGTCGTACCGGCATCACCTTCGCCCAGGCGTTGAGCGACACCATCACCGCAGCCTCTGCCAAGGACGCCGGCGGCGACAACGTGTGGTACATGGCCGACACCAAGGAAAAGGGTCTGGAGTTCATCGGCTACGTGGCCAAGTTCGCGCCGATCATTGCCCAGGGCCAGGCATCAAGGATTGAGCAGCATATCTTCCAGGACCAGCAGCCCGATGGCACCAGTCGGCAGATCCAGGCGTTCCGGGTTCGCTTCGCCAGTGGTTTCCGTATCACGGCACTGTCCTCGCGCCCGGAGAACATCCACGGCCTGCAGGGCGTGGTCGACCTGGACGAAGCGGCGCTGCACAAGGACGTGGCCAAGGTGCTCGAATCAGCCACCGCGCTGCTGATCTGGGGGGGCCGGATCCGCGTGTGGTCCACCCACCGCGGCAAGAAGAATCCGTTCAACCAGCTGGTGCAGGACGTCCAGGCCGGTCGCTATGGCCCGAAGGCCGGGGTCATCCGCATCAGCTTCGATGATGCTGTGTCCAATGGGCTGTACGAGCGGGTCTGCGCCATGCGTGGCAAGGTGGCCACCGCCGAGGGCAAGAAGGAGTGGTACACCGCCATCCGCTCGGCCTACGGCCCGCGCAAGGCCGCCATGCGCGAGGAGCTGGACGTCATCCCGCGCGATGGCGATGGCTCGGCCATCCCCTCGGTCTGGATCGACCGGGCCATGCCTGAGGCCCGGCCTGTGCTGCGCCTGGTCTTCGATGACGACTTCCCCAAGCGCTCGGAGAAGGAACGCGAGATCTGGTGCGCGGTCTGGATCGCGACCACACTGCTGCCGACGCTGCGCGCTGCGATCGCCGGCTTCACCGGGCGCTGGGCGATCGGCATGGACTTCGCGCGCCACCGTCACTTTTCCGTGATCACCCCGGCCAAGGTAGGTCAGGATCTGCGCCGGGACGTGCCGTTCCTGATCGAGATGGCCAACGCGCCCACCCGCCAGCAGGAGCAGATCCTCTGGGCGCTGCTGGACGCGCTGAAGGAAGGATTCTCTGGGCGCTGGACGTTCGCTGGCGACGCCACAGGCCCGGGCCAGACTTTGATGGAATACACCGGCGACCGTTACGGCCGGGCCGAGCTCGATGCGGAGACGGGGCGCTACAAGGGCGGCCCGATCCATGAGGTCACGCTGTCGCGCCCTTGGTACAGCGAATGGATGCCCAAGTACATCGCGTTGTTCGAAGACGGCTTCATCAGCCTTCCCAGGGACGCGTCCCTGGAAGACGACCATCGCGCGGTGGAGTACGTCGACGGCATCCCGATGGTGCCGCGTCTGGAACGGAAGGACCTGCAGGATCCGGATCTGATTCGTCACGGCGACGGTGCGATCGCCGGCGCCCTGATGCAGTTTGCAGCGCTCAACCACGTCAGCTCGGTGCCCATTGAGTTCCAGGCGGCCGGTGCGCGCGCCTACATCGGCGACGGCCGAGCCGACGGCGTGGCCACCGTCGTGACCGATGATGCCTTCGGCACCGTCAGCGGCGGCAATGATTTTGGAGGATTCGTATGACCATCGCCCGCCCAGAGATCGGCCGCGAGATTGCCACCACCGCCGATGGCATCGACATTACCCGTGGCTACACCGGGCCGCTGCTGCTGCCCTTCGATAGCGTGCTGCGCAATCGGGGCGGCTATGACCTGCAGATCTACGAGCAGGTGCTGTCCGATCCAGAGGTGAAAACCACCTTCGGCTCGCGCCAGGATTCGGTGGTGGCCTGCGAATGGCAGGTGGAGCCCGGTGGCGAGAAGCGCATCGACCGCCAGGCGGCAGAGTATCTGCAGGAGCAGCTGCACGGGATCGGCTGGGACAACGTCACCCGCAAGATGCTGTTTGGCGTGTTCTACGGCTATGGCGTGGCCGAGATCCTGTACAAGGTCGACGGCACCCGCATCGGCCTGGAAGCGATCAAGGTCCGCAATCGCCGACGCTTCCGCTACGGCAAGGAAGGCGATCTGCGTCTGCTCACCCAGACGCAGATGACCGAGGGCGTCCCGGCACTCGCACCGTACTTCTGGAACTTCTGCTCGGGTGCCGACCATGACGATGAGCCCTACGGCCTGGGCCTGGCGCACTGGCTGTACTGGCCGGTGCTGTTCAAGCGCAACGGCCTCAAGTTCTGGCTGATCTTCCTGGAGAAGTTCGGCATGCCCACCGCAGTGGGCAAGTACGACACCGAGGCAACCGATCCTGAGAAGGCCAAGCTGCTGCAGGCCACGCGCGCGATCCAGACCGACAGCGGCATCATCATGCCCAAGGGCATGGAGTTGGCGCTGCTGGAGGCCGGGCGCAGTGGAACGGCTGACTACAAGGCCCTGCAGGACTACATGGATGCCACCATCCAGAAGGTGGTGCTGGGCCAGACGGCCAGCACCCAAGGCACACCCGGCAAGCTGGGCAACGACCAGCTGCAGCGGGAAGTGCGCCGCGACATCATCACCTCCGATGCCGACCTGGTGTGCGAATCCTTCAACAAGGGGCCGGCACGCTGGCTCACCGAATGGAACTTCCCCGGCGCGGCCATCCCACGGGTCTACCGCGTCACGGAAGAGCCGGAGGATCTGGACGCCACCGCCAGCCGCGACAAGAAGATCCTCGACCTGGGCTACAAGCCCAAGCAGGTCTACATGGACCAGACCTATGGCGACAACTACGAGCCCGTACAGGCACCGCAGGACCCGCCTGCGGCACCGACAGCGATCGATGGGCCGCAGTTCGCCGATGCCGGGGGCGCGGTAGGTAGCCTGCTGCGCCGGCACTACCCGGCGGCCTTTGCCGACAGCACCCCAAAGGCGCCTGATCCTGCCGTCGGCCTGGGCCGGCAGCTTGATCGGCAGCTATCGCCCATTGGTAGTGGCTGGGTGGAGCAGATCCGCCAGCTGATCGATGAGGTCGATTCGCTGGAGGAACTGCGCGACCGGCTGTTCGAGCTGCATCCGAACATGACCCTGGACGACTACGCCTCGGTGATGGCCGATGCGATGACGGCAGCGACGCTGGCCGGCCGCAGCGACGTCCAGGGCGCGGGAGACTGATCAATGGCCGGCGTTGCCTACGCTCAACTGCCGTTCCAGGAGCAGATCGAGTTCTTCCGCCGCAAGAAGAACGTGCTCACCGAGAGCTACCTGGACGTATGGGAGGCCGAGCACGACACCAGCTTCATGGTGGCTGGTGCCAACCGTGATGCCTTGCTGGCCGACTTCCGGCAATCCATCGACCGTGTCATCGCCGAAGGCCGCACACTGCAGCAGTTCCGCGAAGACTTCGACCGGATCGTGGCTACGCATGGCTGGGACTACAAGGGCGGTCGGAACTGGCGCTCGCGGGTGATCTACGAGACCAACCTGCGCCAGAGCTACAACGCCGGGCGCTGGGCCCAGCTGCAGCAGCTGATCAAGGTGCGGCCATTCTGGCGTTACAACCACAACGATGCCGTCGAGCACCCTCGGCCGCTGCACGTGTCCTGGAATGGCCTGGTGCTGCGCCATGACGATCCGTGGTGGCGCTACCACTATCCGGCCAATGGCTGGGGCTGCCAGTGCTATGTCGATGCGCTCAACGAGCGCGACCTGCGCCGCTTGGGCAAGGAAGGTCCCGACACGGCCCCCGAGATCGTGATGCAGTCGGTGATGGTCGGGCAGCGAAGTCCCGGTGGGCCGCGCACGGTGCTGACGCCGGCAGGCGTCGATCCTGGCTTCGGCTACGCACCAGGTGCTACGGCCGATCACTGGCCCAGTGGCCGTGGTGGTCCGGTAACACCGCCATCGCTGACAGGCCAACTGACCTCCGCTCTGCAGAACGCCCTGGAGACAGGATCCCGGTTGCCGGCCGCACCCGCTGCGGCCAGTGCCGCCCAGGCGTTGGCGCGACCGCGTGCCAAGGATGCACTGCAGGCCGGCTATGCCAGCTGGCTGGCCAGTATTGACGCCGATACCACCCACGCTGCTCGCTACCTGGCCGGCGCGCTGTCTCCCGGGCTGGTGTCGCAGCTGCAGCGCGCTGCCGTTCGGCCAGCGACGGCGGCCTTTGCCGTGTTGGCCGACCAGCTCCCCATCACGCGACCTGGCGCGGTGGCCATCGCTGCGGCCGAGCTACCGATTCGCCTGCTCGATGCAGTGGCCATCCTATTGGACGTGGCCGCAGGCCACCTGCGCTATGTCCTTGCGGTGGGGCGTCCGGCCTTCATGGTGGTCGACGTGGCCATCTCGGAAACGGGCGTCAGCACCATCGAGCCCCAGCTGCAGATGCTGATGCCTTCTGATCTCAAGCGCAGCGTCGCTGATGGCACGCTGCAGCTGCTGCAGGGAGCGCTCTGATGGCGCAGCTGGAAGTCACTCTGGATTCGGCAACACCTGCGCTGGCTGATGCGCTGCGCCAGCTGGAAGGCGAAGCCCGGCAACTGATCCTGAGGGACTGGGGCGAGTACCTGCTGAGCTCGACGCGCGAGCGAGCCAAGAAGGAGCGTGACCCGACCGGACAGCGGTGGCGTGCACTGGAGCCAAGCTACAAGCGCTGGAAGCAAAAGAAGCGCCCCGGCGTCCCGATTCTGAAGTTTGATTTCCACATGCTCGGCGACATGGCGTCGTGGCAAACGGATGGGAGTGATGCCGTCCTGGTCGGTACCAATGCGCCCTACGGCGCTATCCATCAGTTCGGCGGCACCATCCGTCACGCGGCACGTCCGGCCAAGATCCACTTGAAGACTGGCAAAGGCGGTAACCGGTTCGTCAAGGCCAATCGCAAGAATGCGCGCTACAAGCGCTCGATCACGATGCCTGCTTACACGAACACTATCGCCGCCCGCCCTTGGCTTGGCGTCAGTCGCGAGGATGAGAAGGAGCTGCTGGATATCGCTCAAGATCACGTGAGCGGCGCCTTCGACTGATCATCGCTTGGGAGGCGCTGTGCGCGCCTCAGCATGCCACGCGCCACACTCGGACCTGCCCCGGCCCTGATTGGTGTCTGACACGCCTTTGCGGCGCGCGTCGATGCGTTCTTGTGTGCGGGCTGAGCACCGCATGCGCAATGCGCATCAGCGCAGGAAGTTTCATGCGGACCGCGGTCCCAATACATGAGACGACTCTGCGGGAAAACTGGCGGCATGAACCAGCCCGCCGCCACCCTGCAGATCTTCAAAGCCGGCACGCATGTTGCCGAAGACGGCCGCACGCTGACCTTTAGCGAAGCGGATGTTCAGCAGATCGCCGACAGCTACGACCCGGCGCTGCATGAAGCGCCCATCGTGGTGGGCCATCCCAAGACCGACGATCCGGCCTATGGCTGGGGCAAAGCACTTCAGGCCAAGGATGGCCTCCTGTTGGCCGAACCGCATCAGGTCGATCCTGCCTTCGCGGAGCTGGCCAACAACGGCCGCTTCAAGAAGATCAGCGCCTCCATCTTCATGCCCGATTCGCCGGGCAACCCGACGCCGGGCAAGTACTACCTGCGCCACATTGGCTTCCTGGGCGCACAGCCGCCGGCTGTGAAGGGGCTCAAGTCGGCCTCTTTCGCCGACGGCGATGACGCTGCCTGCTTCGCCATGTCGTTGGCCCCGCTGGGCTGGACGCTGACGGATCTGTTCCGTCGCTTCCGCGACTGGCTGATCGATACCCAAGGTCTGGAGACAGCGGACCAAGTCATTCCGGACTGGCAGATCCGCGGCATCGAGAGCAGCACACGCGATGACGACAACTCGCGCACGTCGGCCCTCTTCGCATCGCCATTGCTCACCCAGTTCCCGCGCAGCGCCCACGGTGCGCCTGCGTCCGTCCAGGCACCGCCTCCCACTCGTGAACAGGTCAAATCGGAGATCGACCCCATGTCCCAGCAGAACAACGCCGAGCACACGCAGCGTCAGCAGCAGCTCGACCAGCAGGCTTCCACCCTGGACGCTCGCGAGAAGGCCCTCGCCGCCCGTGAACAGGCCGCGCGACGCGAAGACGCAGTGGCATTCGCCGAAGGCCTGGTCAAGGAAGGCAAACTGCTGCCGCGCCAGCAGCCGGCTGTGGTGGAACTGCTGTTGGCTCAACCCAATGGCAAAGATCCGCTGAACTTCGCCGAGGGCGAAACAACGGTGTCCAAGCCGGCCGAATCGGTGCTGCGCGAACTGCTGACCAGCTTGCCCAAGGCCGTGGACTTCAGTGAGAAGTCTGGTGGTGAAGGTGTGGAGCCAGGCGCGGCCAACTTCGCTGCACCGGCTGGCACCCAGGTCGACCCGGCACGGCTTGCGCTGCACAACAAGGCGCTGGACTACCAGCGTACCCACGCGGGGGTGGACTACCTCACGGCGGTCAAAGCGGTCTCCTGACCTGCATCCAAACGCAGCTTCTCAACTCATTCCTCGCGCTGGAGCGCAGAACCATGACTCAGAAAATCTCGCTGCTCACCCTGGCTGTCATCGCAGCAGTCGCCTTGGAAGCCGAGCGCGTCGTCGGTCGTGACGGACAGTACGCCACCGCTGGCGGCAACGCCTTCGGTGTGACCAACACCAGTGGAGTGGTGGGCGACCGGGTGCCCGTTGATGTGGTGGGCACCAGCATCGCCACTGCCGGCGGAGCGTTTGCCGACGGCGCCTACCTGCAGGTGGGATCTGCTGGAAAACTCGTCGCTCGCACTACCGGTGTTGCCGTTGCTCAGGCTCTGCAGCTTGCCACGGCAGATGGTGACCGCGTCGAAGTACTCCTGATCCCCAACGCGCCAGCGACCACCGGCTGATCTCGGCCGCAATTGCCGCCGCTCATCGTTCTCACCATCTCGCAGAGAGACCTTCCATGTCCCAGCAGACTCTCCGTCAGGCTCGCATCATCGATCCGATCCTGACCACCCATGCACTCGGCTACGTCCGCCCCGGCAACGTCGGCCAGTTCCTCTTCCCGCGCGTCGACGTGGCCACCTTTGGCGGTCAGATCCTGACGTTCGGAAAGGAAGGCTTCCGTCGCTACAACACCAAGCGCGCGCCGGGCGAAGCCACCAAGCGCGTCCAGTTCGGCTACCAGGGCAAGCCTTACGCCATCATCCCTGCAGCGCTGGAGGCGGTGGTTCCGGATGAAACCGCCAATGAGGCGGCCAACGGCCCCGGCCTGGACGCTTCGCAGGACGCGGTGGATATCGTCCTGGACATCATGGAGCTGGAACACGAGTGTGAGTGCGCTGACGTGGCGCGCAACGCGGACAACTACGACAACGAACACAAGGTCGCTCTGGTGGGCGTCAATCGTTGGCGCGGTGCCTCCGGTGATCCGACTGCTGATATTGGCGTCGGCAAGGAAGCCATTCGTTCCAGCATTGGTATGCGGCCGAACACCGCGATTCTGTCAGCGGCTGCATTTGAAGCGGCCAAGGCCAATCCGAAGATCCAGGACTACCTCAAGCATCGCGGCTTCAATGCGCTGACTACCCAAATCCTGGCGTCGATGTGGGAAATCCCGAACATCTACATTGGTGAGGCGGTGGTGGCTACCGGCCAGGATGATGACTTGGGCGATGTGTGGGGTCAGGACGTGATCCTGGCGTTCGTGGCCCCGCCGAGCGGCGGCAACCGCCGCAACCGCGCGCGACCGAGCTATGGCTACACCTACAGCATGGCGGGCGAGCCCAATGTGCGTCAGGCCTATCGCGAAGAAAACTGCCAGTCCTGGATTCACCCGGTCAACAACAACCGCACTCCGGTGCTCAGCGGCATGGTCGCGGGCTACCTGATCCAGAACGCAGGCGCGCCCGCAGCGTGATGAAGGGGGCCGGCGAAGGATAGTCGGCGTAGTTGCCGCTTTACCCGTACAACCCAGCGAGCGGCAGCACCAGGCGAACGCGGGACCTGGCCGTGCGAAGCACAGCAAAACCATGCGTGACAGCCGGAGAGCACGGCACCACACATACTCGGAGATCTCGTCGTGGCCAAGCCCCGCACTGCGCCGCCCAGCGCACCCAAGACCGTCCAGAACGACAAGCCGGCCGACGTGCCAGCCGTCACGGAAGAGAAGGCGGCCGACGCGTCGCCGGCAAAGGACGGTTCGGTGCCGGAGGAAGGCCGCGGCGACCCAGAGTCCGCCTCGTCGGCCGTCTCCGCAGCCAATGGAGCCGCAGTGGACCAGCCGCAGGGTGATCAGGCAGCGGCTGATCAGGACATCGGCAACGGAGCGGAAGCGCCTGCGCCCGATGCTGCGTCTCTCGATGCTGCTGCCGCGCCTGCTACCGCCACAGTTGGCGACGATGATGCGCCGAGCACCTGGTGCTTCGAAGTACTCAGCCCGTTCAAGCACAACGGCGTGGTCGTCAAGCCGCCGGCATGGATCGAGATGGGCTGGGAAGAAGCGCAGGACTACCAGGATGCCGGCGTCCTCGGTGACGAACCGGCAGACCCGGAAGGCCTGGAGTAACCGGCTGCCATGTCCTATTGCGCGCTCACACTGCTGTCGGCGGCCAAGCTCGCCCAGGAACTGGCGCAGGTGGCCACGCCGGAGCGCTATCCGATCGTGGACGATGCGCTGATGGATGCCACGCTGCTCGGCGGCGATCGCAGCGCCTTCGACCCAGCCGACGTGGCAATCGCCGATGAGGCGGCCGCGCACGTGCAGCGCGCTCTGGACGACGCCGATGGCGTGATCAACGGCTACCTGGTCATGCGCAAACCCAAGCCCTATCCGGTGCCGCTGCCGGCGCCGGTACCGGGCATCGTGTCCACTTGGGCGCGATGGATTGCGCGCTACCTACTGCACAAGGATCGGGTCAATACCGAGGAGCGCACCGATCCGGTGGTACGCGACTACAAGGAAGCACTGCGCTTTCTGGAACTGGTACGCGATGGCAAGTTCAGCCTCGGTGTGGATGACCCCCTGCCGGCGCCGAGCGGTGGCGCTCCTGAGGTCTGTGCACCGCCGCGGGAGTTCAGCCACCGCACCCTGCAGGACTACGGCCGGTGAGCACGCAGCCCTTCGACATTGGCCTGGTGCGCGATCGCATCCGTCAGGGCGTCAGCGACAAGGAACTGCGTCAGGTGCAGGGCAGCGCCGACTACGCCGCCGTCCAGGCGCTGCGCGACTTCCCTGCGCCGTGCTGCTACGTGCTGCTGGCCCGCGAGATGCCGTTGGAGACCAAGACCGGCGCTTCGCTTCCCGGCCAGCAGACGCGCCTGGCGCAGTTGGTCGAAGTGAACTTCGCGGTAGTGACCGTGTGCCGCAACTACCGCGAACAGCGCGGCGGCCAGGTGATCGATGAGCTCCGGATCCTGCTGGGCAAGGTTCGCCAACCACTGCTGGGCTGGACGCCGCCCATTGCCGGTGGCCGTGCCTGCCAGCTCATCGAGGGCAACCTGGAGGACTACGACGCCGCTACCGCCCTGTGGGTCGACGTATGGAAGACCCAAGCCCTTCTTCAACCTGAGATCCCGCGATGACCACCCAGAAATACACGATCAAGAAGCCGGGCCTGACGCTGTCACGCAAGCCCATTGCCGCCGGCGAAACAGTCGAGGTTCCCGCCAACCTTGTGCCCTGGGCAGTCGAACGCGGCTTCATCGACGCCCCCGAGACTGATTCTTCCCCCAACACGTCGCGCAAGGCCAGTGGCCAGCCGACCACTGCCAGCGCCCAGGAGGCGAAGTAAGCCATGTCCGAGACCGAATATTTCTCCCTGCAGGGACGTGTGTATCTGGGCCTGCGCAATCCCGACGGCAGCCGCGCACCAGCGCGCTGGGCGTACGACGCCAGCGTCCTGGAGCTGACCATGTCCAGCACCCGTGAAACCAAGAAGGAGAGCTGGTCGGGTGTGCGCGGTGTGGGCGCTACCATGACCACCGAGCGCAACCTCGGCGTCAATCTGACCCTGGGCCAGCTCAACACCGATCACCTGGCGCTGGCCACCGACGGTACCCGCATGGAGCTGGCTGCCGGCTCAGCGGCCAACGAGGCCATTGGCACGGTCAAGCCGGGTGACGTGGTCGCACTGGAGTATGCGGCGATCAGCGCGCTGGTACTGGAAGGGGGCACCCCGGCCGCGCCGCTGGTGCTGGACACTGACTACACCGTCAACCTGACCACCGGCATCATCACTTTCCTCACGGCCAAGACGGCGGTGGTGGCCAAGACGTACGAGTACGCTGCGCACAGCCTGGTAAAGGTCTTTGAAAGCACCAAGTCCGAGTACTACGTGCTCTTCGACGGCGTCAACAGCGTTGACGGCACCACGATGCGCTTCCGCGGCGAGGTGCACCGCGTCACCTTCCCGGCGTCGGAAACGCTGTCGCTGATCAATGACACCTTCGGTGAGATTGCGCTCACCGGCGAGGCCAAGATCGACCCGGTACGACAGGCCGATCCGCGCTTCGGCCTGTATGCCCGTGCCCTGCTGGTGGATGCAGCCTGATGGCCAAGGTGATCGGCAATGTCGGTCAGCAGTCCTCCGGATCCGGCACTACGGATCCGGGGGCCGTAGCCGGTGAGCTGGACGTGCTGGCCGGACAGCAGCAGGGGCAGCTCGGCGGAAAGACCATCACGGTGCGCGAGTACGGCTTCTTTGAGGCCGCTCGCATTCTGCAGACCGCGGCACCACTGGTTGGGGACCTGCAGCCGCTGTTCGAAGGTGCCGATCCGCCTTCCATGCTGCAGGTGATGGACGCCCTTATGTCCCACCCGGATCTGATCCGGCATCTACTGGCATGCTCGATCGCAGCGCCGCCGGCTGATGCCAAGGACCACGCAGCCGAGGTGCGGGAGCAGGAAGCGTGGCTGGAGACGCTCAACGAAACTGACGGCGAACAGATGCTGCTGTTGTGGTGGCAGGCCAATAGCAGTTTTTTTCTCCGCCGCCTGCTTCGAAACGCCGTCAGTCAAAAGGCACTCCCGTCGGTTACGGACGCGTCTTCACCGACCTGATCAACGCGGGCTACGGCCGCAGCTTTGGCGATATCGGTCGCATGACCAAGCGCCAGATATCCCTCGCCTGGGAGCACGTCCAGGCTCAGCAGCGGCGGGCACGGCGGGAGCGCATTACCGACGCCAACGCTGCGTATGCCGGCGGTAATTCGATGACCACCTTGCTGAAGGATCTGAAATAACAATGGCTTCCTCGCGCAACCTCGAACTGGCGATGCGTATCGCCCTGGACATCGAGCAGGTGCGCCAGGCGCTGCCAGTGGTCCAGAAGGGGCTCGCCTCGGTCAAGGGCGCTGGCCAGGATGCCGGCGCCGGCTTGGGCGACGTCACGAAAGAGGCGAAGAAGGCCGCTGATGCCTTGGATCGGGCCGCCCGCAGCAGCGCCGCCTCGGGCAGTCAAATGGAGGATGCTGGTCAAAAGGCGGCCGCCGGTGCGGCGGGCATGGCCACGGCAGGAGAATCAGCCAAGGCCATGTCGGCGGATGTGGCCACCGCCGCAGATCGCGTCCGAACGTCCGGCGCGGCGGTGCAGAAAACGGTGGCCGATGAGATCCGCCTCATCTCCGAGCTCGATGCACGTCTG
Organism: Stenotrophomonas sp. GD03819; assembly: GCF_029841665.1. NCBI lineage: Bacteria > Pseudomonadati > Pseudomonadota > Gammaproteobacteria > Lysobacterales > Lysobacteraceae > Stenotrophomonas > Stenotrophomonas sp. GD03819. The sequence continues at coordinate 22,576 of NZ_JAOCEW010000016.1, read as the reverse complement.
GAGCGCGGCGCGGCGAGCATGTCCGACCTGGCCGACACCGAGGCGATGCTTGATCGGGTGATGGCGCGCGGCCTGATCACCACCGAGGACTACAACAGCGCGCTCAAGGCGCTGGATAAGCAGGAAGCTGGCCTGGCTCGGTCGGAGCAACAGCGCCAGCGTGCTGTTGAGGGCGCCCTAGGGCGCTATGACAGTGCATCGGTAAAGCTGCAGAAGCTGGAACGGGACGAGCAGGAGCTCAAGGCGGCGGTGGATGCCGGCCGCATCAGCCGCGAACAGTACAACCGTGCCCTGACGGGCATTAATATCCAACGTAACGCCGTCAAGGTTGCCGAAGCGAACAGCCGCAGCCTGGGCGCCGGGGCGATCTCGGCCGGCCAGTACCAGATGGCCATGCGCCAGTTGCCGGCGCAGATCACCGATATCACCACCAGCATCGTCAGCGGCATGCCGATCTGGATGGTGGCCATCCAGCAGGGTGGCCAGCTGAAGGATTCCTTCGGCGGCGTGGTCCCGGCCGCGCGCGCGCTCACCAGTGCGCTCAATCCCGCGGTGGTCGTCCTGGGCGGTGTGGCCGCCGGACTGGGTGTTGTTGGCTTTGCCGCGCTGCAGGGCTACAAGCAGCTGCGAGCCTTCGACGCCGCTGTGATCTCGACCGGCCATTCACTTGGCGTGTCCAGTGGTCAGCTCTATGCCCAGGCGAATGCCATCGGGGCGGCGACTGGCGAGTATTCCGATGCAACGGCGGCTGCGCAGCAACTTGCGGCCAGCGGGAAGCTGACGGCCAATACGCTGTCCACTGCAATCAGTGTCGCAGTCAACCTGGCCAAGCTCACAGGTGAGTCGATCGAAAGCACCACCGCAAAGGTGGTCGAGGTCTCCAAGGCCCCTTCGGCTACGCTAGCCAAGCTCAACGAGCAGTACCACTTCCTCACCGCAGCGGTGTACGAACAGGTTCGAGCGCTGGAGGACCAGGGCAAGGCGACCGATGCCGCCAAGGCAGCGCTGGAGGCGATTGCCAATGTCAGTGACCAGCGCGTCAAAGAAATGGAATCGCGGGCGGGCTATCTGGAGCAGGCATGGGATGCAGTGGCCCGTACGCTCAAGAGGGTTTGGCAAGGGCTGAAGGACATTGGCCGCACCGACTCCGAGGCGATGCTCCGCGCGGAGACCGCGGCGATGCGCGGTACGACCGAGCAGCTGCAGCAGGCGCTGAGGAACGGCAATGCCCCGGCAATCGGCTACTACTACGACCAGCAGATCAAGCAGATCGACCGACTCCGCAAGGCGCGGGCCGCCTACGATCGTGACGTCAATGCCGCCGAGAGCGCCGGGCAGACCCAGCGGATCCAGGATGCCGGCGTCGAAGCGGCCAAGGCGATCGCCTCCGGTCTCGAGGAGGGTGCCAGCAAGGCGGAGAAGCTGAAGAAGGCGACTGAAGAGGTTGCCAAGCAGTTCCGCGAGTTGCGCAAGGCCAATCCAGGAAGCGACCTCCTCAAGGGTGTCAGCTTCGGCGACGACGGTAGCGTCAGCGGCGGCGCCTATGACAAGCGGATTGCCCAGCTGCAGGAGAAGTTCAAAGAGCGCACTCGAAAGACCCCGAGGACCGAGAGCCAGAAGGATGAGACCGCGGCACAGCGGGAGCTGGAGCGACTCAAACAGCAGATCGATCTGGTCGGAACCCTGGATGAAACGCGCAAGAAGGCAACCGAGACCGCCCGCATCCAGGCGGCCATTGCCGAGGGCAATTTCCAGAACGCTTCGGCGAAGACCAAGCAGGAGCTACTGGACGAAGCCAAGAAGCTGGATCTGGCCAACCTCCGGGTCGAAGCCGATCGCAAGATGCTGGACATCCGTGATCGCATTGCGGCCTTGCAAGGACGTGGTCCCGATGCAGAGTTGGCCAAGACCACGCGCGAGCTGACGAAGCTGAAGGAAGAGCTGGAGGCTGCGGGCCGAGCAGCGGATGCCGCCGACATTTCCAAACTGATGGATCTGAGCAAGGCCAGCACTGACCTCAAGAACCTACAGGAGGCCTACGACAGGGTAATGGGCGGGATTGCACTGGAGCAGCAGCGGATTCAGCTGGAGCTGCAGGCTGGCCTGATCACTCAGGCGGGCGCGCAGCAGCGCGTGGTCGATCTCTACCGTCAGCAGTCAGGTGCCCTCCGTGAGCTGGTTCCTCAAATGGAGGCCGCAGCGCAGGCGCTGGGTGATCCTGCTGCCGTGGCAAACGTAGAGCAGATCAAGCTCAAGCTGCAGGAGATGGAGGCGACCACAAACCTGCTCCAACAGTCCATCCGTAACACGCTTGAAGGATCGTTCTCGAACCTGTTCACCTCGCTGATCATGCAAACCGATTCGCTATCCGAGTCGGTGCGGAACTTCTTCCTCAGCATCGCCCAAGGCATTGCCGAGTTCGCGGCCGCGCAACTGGCGCAGGCCGCGACCATGAAGTTGATGGGGGTCTTCGCCGGCGACAAGGGGAATGGCGGTGGTGACGGCGCGCAGGACATGGCCAAGGCTGCGGCAGCTACTGCGGCGGCGGGCGCGATCGTCAGTGTAGGCGCCTCCAAACTGGAGACCTCGGCCACCACCCTTGGTTCGTCCAGCGTGGGACTCATTGTCGGCGCGCAGGCGATTTCCCAGGCAGCTCGTCAGATGCAGGCCGCTGCTGCAGCAATGGCCGTTTCCAGCGCGGCCGGCTACTCCAGTGGCGGCTTCACCGGACCAGGTGGCAAGTACCAACTGGCGGGCTTTGTTCACGCCGGCGAGTTTGTTCACCGCCAGGAGGTGGTGCGCCAGCCTGGTGCGCTGGCATTCCTTTCGGCCTTCAACCAGGTCGGTATGGCTGCAATCGATCGTTGGCGCGGTTATGCCGACGGAGGACATGTGGCATCGATGCCCATGCTGCAGCGGTCCCCCGTGTTCACCAGCGCAGCTTCGGCGCCGCCGAGCACTGCCGCGCAGTTGGGCCTGCGCGTAATCAACCAGGTGTCGCCAGAGCTGTTCGGCGAATACCTGGACGACCCGGGCAGCGACACCACCGTCATCAACAAGATCAGCCGCAACGCTGCGGCGATTCGCCAAGTACTGGAACTCTGAACATGGCCTGGGCAACCGACACCGCAGCCAATATCACCGACCTCATGGCCCGCCTCCGGGATTTCCTGACCACCAACGCGGCCCTGGTGGCAGCGAACCAGCAGTGGCAGGTGGTGGGCGGCGTGGCCAGCGGCCCGATCGCGGCCGGCGATTTCGTGTCGCTCAAGGGTCGAGGGTTGGCTGGCGAGGATGAAATCTATGTGTCTTTGCTGGCCCGGGTCGTGCCGGCAAGCAACTACTACAACCTGACCTTGCGCGGGCACATTGCCTATAACCCGGCAGCGCCCAGCATCGATCCGCCCGGCGCCAATTCAAACTACATCTCGATCCTGGGGGTGAACTCCCCGATCAAGTACTGGTTCATCGCCAGCGGGCGTTGCTTCAAGGTCATCACCCGCATCAATGGCCGCTATGACGCCATGTATGCCGGCTTCATCCTTCCCGAGCATCTGCCCGGGGATTGGAGCTACCCGCTGTTCATTGGCGCGTCCTACCTCGGAAGGAACGCCCAGGCATCGCTGGATGACTACTCCCATTCGAACTTCTGGAATCCCAGTGCCGACGGGCGTTCCAACACGAGCCTGAGCCAATCCTATCTATTCACGCCGATGCAATCGTGGTTGCCGATACGTAATGCCTATGGGACTTCGGCCATTGTCACGGGACGGATCGCTTCACCGTGGTGCCGCAGCTTGCGCAACCAGAACGTGCGTGGCTGCCTGGATGGGCAGCGTTGGTTGCAGCGCGGGCAACTGATCGGCATCGGCTGGAGCTCGGGAAGTGTCGATCGCGGCAATCGGGTTGATGAGATGCCCGAAGGCGGCCAGTTCTACGGCAGCTTCGATGGCGTCTTCTACACCCCGTCCTTTGGCGCCACCGCCGAACAGATTGCAACGGTCGGCAGTGTCGATCACCTGCTGGTTCCCAATGTGTTCCGCACTGGTGATGGCGAGTTCGCCGCCTTCGCCCTGGAGTGAAAGATGGCCTACGCCGAGTTCAATAACGTTCCCAACGTCCAGACTGTCATCGACCTGGTGGTTCAGTTTGCCCAGGCCAACGGGTGGACCGTCGAGCGCAACAACCTTGTCGGAACCAATCGCACCGCAACGGTTCGCATTCCCGGGGTCTCCGACTACGTTCACCTGTTCAATGGTGACCAGACATCCTTGGGCTCACGGATTTCCATCGGGTACAACGGCGACGCAGCGGTCACCGCCCAGCCGCTGGCCTCGCCGCGCAATGCGTTTTCCTGGGTGCTCACTGGACCCTTCCCGCGGCTGAAACTGTTCGCCAACGGCACGGCCATCCACGTCGCCCTCGCCCAGGCCGTGGCGGGCGAGTACCGCCATCATGCCTTCGGTGTGCTTGAGAAGGCGGGCAGCTACGCTGGTGGGACCTATGCCGATGGCACCTACTGGAACAAGACCGGCAGCTACAGCGGCATGGTCACAACGTCCGGCAGCAACGTCGTCCTATTTGGTCACAATACCAGCGAGACCGGCTGTGGACATGTGCGCGCCGATTCGGTGGAGGATGGACGTGTCAACAGCTACCACCGGCTGTGCAACTACTACGGCGGTGCGCTCGAGACCGAAGGGCAGGCTGGAAGTGGTGTCGGCTCGATCTATCAAACCACGACGTCTTCCAACTACGACAGTCTGTGGCTGGGGTATGCCCTTGCAGGGGCCGACGAGAACACCTTCTCCGGCCGCAGCATCCTGCAGCCCATCGAGCTGAGCATTCGCCGCCCAGGCAGCAGTGCCTATCTGTCGCCCATCGGTAGGGTGCCTGGCTTGCGTGCGTGCTATCTGGAGAAGTTTGAGCCTGAGCAGGAGATCACCATCGGCGAAGAGACGTGGATGGTGTTTCCCTGGCTACGCAAGCTGGCCATGAGCAGCGTCACCAACGCGCCGCCGGCCAGCGGCAACTATGGCTGGGCGGTGAAGAAGTCCTGATGGCCCTTCTTCTCGCCAACCAGAGCAGCACCGGGCCGTACTGGCGTAGTGCCAATCTGGCGGTCCCGCGTACCCGCATCCCGGTACCGTTCACCGCCAGGCTGGCCAGTTCCGTATTCCGCCTGGGGACCACCCGTGAGACCACCATCGTCGAGCCCGAGCAGCGCTCAGCTGGCCCGGCACAGCGCACCTCGTTTGACGACTGGTACTACCGGATCCACGTCCTGCCTCTGCGCATTGACCTGGGCAACCTGGTCACCAACCAGGTGCGCTACGTCCAGGTCTGGAACTCCTACCTCCAGCAGCAGACCCTGGCCTCGGTGACCCTTGAGAACGGCGAAGGCGTCGAGCTGGTAGGCCCTGGCGCCCCGCCGTTGGCGTTCTCGGCCCTGCAACTGCGCCGTTGGCAGCTATCGGTCACGACAGAAGGCCCGCCGGTAATCGCGGCGTCGCTGTCCTACGACTTCGTGGCCCTGGGGCGCCGCACCGTCACGATCACCGGCAATCGCATGTCGGCGTGGATGCTGCCGCCGGATTGGGAGCGGCCTGTCACCGAAACGCTGGCCTGGGCGACCGACGTCCAGCAGTCGATCGGCGGCGGCGAAGCCCGGTTCCCATTGCGTGGTTCGCCGAGGCGCTCTTGGGAGTTCAGCGTGCTGGCCGACCGGCGCGAGCGCCAGGTGCTTGAACACGCACTGTTCGACTGGTCGGCGCGTACCTGGGCGCTGCCGGTCTGGAACGACGTGTCGTGGCTGAGTGCGCGTCTGGCGCTGGGCGTGCAGTCCATCCCGGTACAGGCCGCCACGCAGCGCGACTACCGTCCCGGCGGCCTGGCCATGCTTTGGAAGGACGTCACCACCTACGAGCTGGTGGAAGTGGCCGACATTGCCGCCGACAGTCTGCAGCTGGCCCGCCCCACGGCCAACGCCTGGGCACCTGGCACACGGGTGCTGCCCTGCAGGACAGCTCGCATTGCCGAGACCCCCAGCCTGGAACGCGTGACCGACCAGGTCATGCGCTCGACCGTGCGCCTGGCGGCGGTGGAGACCTGCGACTGGCCAGCAGCGGCGCCGGCGGCGGTCTATCGCGGTCGACCTGTGCTGGAGCAGCGCCCCGACCTCGACCAGGCGCAGACGGCCGAGTTCGGCCGGCAGCTGGTGGTGATCGATGGCGATATCGGCCCTGTTGCCGTCGATGACATCACCGGCAAGGCATGGCCACTGCAGTCACACGCCTGGCAAACCTGGGGACGCACCGAGCAGGCCAATCTGCGCAGCCTGCTGTACTGGCTGCAGGGTCGCGCGGCTGCACTGTGGGTGCCGTCTTGGGCCGACGACCTGGAGTTGGTCGAGCCAGCCCTGACCACCTCCAGCGGCATCGTGGTCGCCTGGGCGGGTGTAGCCCGCTTCGGGCGTGCTCAGTCCGGCCGGCGCCACCTGCGCATCGAGCTGTTCAGTGGCCAGGTGCTGTACCGGCAGCTGATAGAGGCCACAGAGCTGGATCCACAGCGGGAGTTCCTGCAACTGGACGCGCCGCACGGCATCGCCCTGCAGCCGAGTGCCATCCGCTTGATCAGCTGGATGGTGCTGGCCCGCCTCAGTTCCGACACCGTGGAGCTGTCCCATGAAACCGATGGTGAGGGCGTCGCGCGTTGCCGCGTTTCCTTCGCCGGCATTGGCGCTGAGGAGAGCGAACCGTGAGCCTGTTCTCCCGCCATGTCGAACTGTATGAATTTGGGCGCGGTTCCCAGCGCTGGCGCTACACGTCCAGCGATCGAGTCGAGATCTACGATGCGCAGCCGTTCAGCCCCGAGGCGATCAAACGCGGTCGCCTTGGCCAGTCGGCACAGGAGGCCAGGTCCAACCTGGAGGTGACCGTACCGCTGTCCATCTCTTTGGCGTCAGTCCTGCGGCCATATCCGCCGACCGATCGCATCGTCGTTCGCTGGCGGCGGATTCGGAAGAGCGACGGCGCGATCCGCGGCACCTGGAACGGCGTGCTGAGCGACTTCAGCGAGCGCCAGAATGATCTGCTCCTGACCTGCCAGAGCAATGCCGGCGCCGCTGCAACGAACGGCCTCCGCCGGTGCTGGCAGGCGCAGTGTCCGTTCGCGCTGTTCGACGCCGACTGCGGTCTGAATCCGGAGCTGTTCCGGGTCGATGGCGTGTTGTCAGCCGCATCCGCTCAGACGATCACGTCCACTGCCTTCGCGGCGAAGCCGGACGGTTGGTTCGTCGGTGGATTCATCAAGTGGGTCCAGGGCACGGCCGTCGAGTACCGCTTCGTGGTGGGCCATGTTGGGCCGACCCTCACCTTGCTTACCGCAGCGCCGCTCGCAGCGGGCGCGCTGGTATCCGCCTACCCCGGCTGTGGCCACGCCCTGCAGATCTGCCACGAGAAGTTCAACAACGCACCGAACTACGGCGGCCAGCACACCATACCGCCGAAGAACCCCTTCGGACCCGATCCCATCTTCTAAAGGAGCCTCCTATGTGGGTTCAAATCGTCGTAATGATCGTGGCGCTGATCGTCAGTTACGTGATGCGCCCGAAGCCTACGGTTCCGAAGCCGGCCGCCCTGGAGGACTTCAATGTCCCCACCGCCGAGGACGGTCGCGAGTGCAGCATGGTCTTCGGTACGAACTGGATCGATGATCCCAACGTGCTGTTCTACGGCGATCTGCGCACCACGCCGATCAAGGTCAAGGGAGGCAAGAAGTGAGTCTCCATATCAAGCCAGTCCTCCGGCGCTACTGGTTCGGGCACCCGATCTACTTCGAGTGTCACCGTCATGGCTACGGCTATCGTCGCCGCCTGCTGTGGGTCGAATTGGTGGTGGACTACCTCTATCTGGTAGATGGCAAACAGGTTTCGCTGTGGTGATGGTGACCGTCGAACACGCACGCGCGGCCAAGCTGGGCGAACACAGCGGCGTGCTGTGCGCCGCCGGCATCCGCAGCTGGATGGATCGTCACGGTCTGGATCTGCGTCGCTTCCTGGATGAAGGCCTGCCGGTAGAGCAGTTCGAAGCGCTGGACGACGCCTTCGCACGGCGCCTGGCGGCGATCGCCCGCGAGGAGGCTGGCCGTGGGTAGTGGCAAGAAACAGACCGTAGGCTATCGCTACTACATGGCCCTCTATATGGGCGAATGCCTCGGCCCGGTGGACGCGCTGCGGGAGATCCGCGTAGGCGACCGCAAGGTCTGGGACGGTAGCGCGCAAACGGCGTGGACCAAGGTGCTCGGGATGAACATCCCCAGGACGGTGCCTGCCACCGGCCCGATTACAGCGTCTCGCTCGATCACCATCCTGGCGCCGGAGATCTTCGGCGGCGACAAGGGCGAAGGCGGCATCGTCGGCACGCTGGAGGTGCGCATGGGCGAGCCCGCCCAGATGCCCAGCACCTACCTGCAGTCGCTGGTGCCCGGCCCGTGGCCAGCCGCCCGTGGCCTGTTCACGACAGTTTTCAATGGCCAGGTGTCGGCCATGAACCCGTACATCAAGAATTGGACGAAGAAGGTCTCGCGCTGGCGCCAAGGCTGGAAGAAGGGGCTTTGGCAGGGTGACCTGGTGCAGATCGATGAGGGTATGAACCCGGCCCACATCATCTATCAGGTGCGCACAGAGGGCATGGGCCACCCGATCGACGTGATCAACGACGAAAGCTTCCGCAAGGCGGCACAGACGTTGAAGAACGAAGGGTTCGGCCTGTGCCTGAAGTGGTCCCGATCCGTTCCTGCAGGCGAGTTCATGGACATGGTGTGCGACCACATTGGTGGCATGCGCATCGAGGACCCGGTGACGGGGCTGACCGAGCTGGTGCTGGTGCGGCCGGACTATGACCCAGCCACCCTGGAAGAGATCGGCCCGGCGAACATCATCGAGCTGCTGGAGTGGCAACAGCCGATGCTGGAAGGCAGCGTCAATGAGATCACGGTCGTCTACCGGGATATCGCCACCAACAAGGACGCAGCTGTCACCTACCAGAACCTGGCCAGCGTTCAGGCGCAGGGCCGGGTCGTCAGCAGTCGCAAGAACTATCCCGGCCTGTGGAACGCAGCACTCGCGGGGCGGGTTGCGGCGCGCGAAGTAGCTGCAGTGAGCAGTTTGCCCTGCAGGGTGAAGATCCGGGTGCGTCAGGATGCCGGCCCCTTCAAGCGCGGGCAGGTGCGTGCCCTGTCGTGGCCACGGCGCGGCGTTGCCCGCATGCCCGTGCGCATCCTGGACGTCGACGACGGCACACAGACCGAGACGGCCGTGGTGTTGACCGTCGTCCAGGACGTCGCCGGCATGGCCGCTGCCAGCTACATCCAGCCTTCCGAGAATGCTTGGGTGGAGCCGGATACCAAGCCCAAGCCGGTCACCGTGCAGCGCCTGCAGGAGGCCAGCTACCGCGACCTGGCCACGACTCTCGGGGCGTCGGAGCTGGCTGCTGTGTCGCCTGACGTCGGCTACCTGACCTCGATCGGTGTACGGCCGACCTCAGTGGCGTTCGGCTACACGCTGCAGACCCGGCTGGGAAGCGCGCCGTTCGCCGAGGCGGGCGCAGCCGACTTCGCCCCCACTGGCCTGCTGATCACCGCAATGACGGCCACCACAACGGCGATCGCGCTGTCCGCCGGCGTCAGCCTGGACATGGTCGAGGTCGGCACCGAGGCGCTGATCGATGACGAGCTGGTCCGGGTGGTCTCGATCGACCCGGTGGCGGCGACGCTGACTGTGGCCCGTGGCTGCGTGGATACCGTGCCGATGCCGCACGCAGTGGGCACGCGGGTGTGGTTCACCGACGAATACGTCGGCTTCGACGGACGCGAGTACCTGGCCAACGAATCGCCCCAGGCCAAGCTGATCACCCGCACCAGCCAGGGCGAGCTGAACCCGGACCTGGCCACGACGATCGGGCTGACGCTGCAGCGTCGCCAGATCCGGCCCTATCCGCCCGGCCGCTTGCGCGTGCAGGGCGAGGCCTACCCGCCGGAGGTGTGGACCTTCGGCACTGAACTGACGGTGCAGTGGGCGCACCGCGATCGCATCCTGCAGGCCGACCAGCTGGTCGACACCACGCAGGGCAACATCGGGCCGGAGCCTGGCACCACCTACACCGTTCGCTGGTACCTCGCCGGGGCGCTGGTGCGGACGCAGGCGGGCATCGCCGGCACGACCGACACCTGTACGCCGCCCGCCGGCAGCGGTGGAAAACAGATCCGTGTCGAGGTCGAGGCCATCCGTGACGGCTACCGCAGCTGGCAGATCCAGCAGCACACCTTCCTGTACCGCGCGCAGCTGGTGACCGAGGCAGGCGATCGCCTGGTCACCGAAGCGGGCGACCCCCTGATTCTGGAGTAACGAAAATGGTCGACGTAAAGATTTCTGGCTTGCCGGCCGCAGATGCGCTGACAGGTAACGAGCTGCTCGCTGGCCTCCAGGGCACCAAGAACGTGAAGGTTCTGGTCAGCGCGATTCGGGCGGGACTGCTTAACGTGGCTGGCATGGACCCACCTGCCGCCGACAAGTCCCTCTACTACACCGGTTTGGCGTGGGCGACCTACGACCTTACCAGCGTTGGCCGCACCCTCCTTGCCGCCACTACCCAGGCCGCGCAGCGGACGGCGCTGGGTGCGGCGGCCAGCGGCGCAAACACGGATATCACTTCGATCTCAGTTGATGATCTTGTTCTGAATGGAGTTACGAGGCTCACACTCCAAGTGGCTGGTGGCACGACAACGGGCCCGAGAATCACCAGTTATCCAGCTAGCAACCCATCATTCCCCGGCAACATCTACTACGACCTTCCTGTAAGTTCCAGTCAGATGCTTATTGGTCTTTACGCAGGATCAGTCAAGAATTTGCGCGCATATGCGACAGGAATTACGTGGATCAGCGACAGGGTAATCGTAGACAACCCTGCGAATAATGTTCGACCAAATACTTCGAATTCCACTGCGTTAGGGGCATCGACGGCGGTTTGGTCGAATCTCTACGTTCAGAATGCACCCATTGTCGGTTCCGACGAGCGCCTCAAGACTGAACCGCGCCCGCTGTCGGAGGCTGAGCGCAAGGCAGGTTCGAAGCTGGCCCGGCTTCCGGCGATCTGGGAGTGGCTGACTGGCGACCGGCTGCACGCTGGCCCGACTGTGCAGGCAGCAATGGCCGTGATGAGCGTGCACGGCCTCGATCCGTTCGCCTATTCGTTCATCTGCTACGACGAGTGGGAGGCTGAGCCGGAGCAGTGGCACGAGTGGCCCGCCAGGGACGCGTTGCTCGATGACGATGGCACCGAGCTTGAACCAGCGGTCGAGGCTGGGCGCGAGCTGATGCAGCGCGCACGCGAAGCGGGCAACCGCTACAGCTTCCGCAAAGAGGAACTGCTGTGCTTCATGGTCTCGGCGCTGGCGGCGGAGAGCGATGCGATGGCGTCCAAGGTGGAGGCGTTGGACGCCCGCCTGATGGCCCTCGAGTCCGACAAGTAGTTCGAGAACTGGGCGTCGGCCGATCAGCGGGAACTGATCGGCCGACGCCGCAACACACGCGACAGCCCGCGTGCAATTGGCCAAGGCCCAGCCCCCTCGCGCGGGGAGGCTCAGTCTGGCCGAGATTCATCGCAGAGGCTGAGAATGAAGACCACAACGCTGTTCCCCTGGCCGGGCGGGAAGACCCGCCTACTGCCGCACCTGCTGCCGCTGGTGGCCGAGAACCCCCACCGTACCTATGTCGAGGCATTCGCTGGTGGCGCGGCTCTGCTGTTCGCCAGGGAGCCGGCCAGGGCTGAAGTCCTAAACGACTGCCACGGCGAGCTGGTGCGCTTGTATCGGGTGGTGGCCAACCACCTGGAAGAGTTCGTCCGCCAGTTCAAATGGGCGCTGACGAGCCGCGAGATGTTCAGATGGTGCCAGCTCCAGCACCCGGACACCCTGACCGACATCCAACGTGCCGCACGCTTCTATTACCTGCAGCGACTAGCATGGGGTGGCAAAGCGACTGGCCAGACCCCCGGTTTCGGCCGGGGCGGCAAGGGCCTCAACCTGCTGCGCATTGAGGAGGATCTGAGCGCTGCGCACCTCCGGCTTCACAAGGTCACCGTCGAGCACCTGTCCTGGCAGCAGTGCGTGGCCAAGTACGATGCCTCCGACAGCCTGTTCTTCCTCGATCCGCCGTACTGGGAGACCGAGGGGTACGGCGCTCCCTTTGGCATGGACCAGTACCAGGAGCTGGCCCGCCAGATGGCAGGGCTGCGTGGTGCAGCCATCCTGACGATCAACGACCACCCGGCCATGCGGGAAGTCTTCAGTCAGTTCAGGGACCGGGTGGTGCCAATCCGCTACACCATCGGCCGCCAGGCTGTTCAGCGGCGGGAGCTGATCTACACGACCTGGTAGGGAAGCCAGGGCACGGGGCGGTTCCGCCCCGTGCAATTTCATTCCGCTGGGCGCAACATTGGTGATCCACCGTTTATCTCACCAGCGGCGGGCGATTTATCGCGCGCCGTTACACAATCGGCAGCCACAGTAGATCCACGCCATGCGTGGATGAGTCTCCATCGAGATCGAATAATTCGACGATTGAACAAAGAGCAGCCGAGCATGGGCTCGGCCCTACAACGGACCGCGCGGGAAACTGTCAGAGGCTGGGCGGTGCCCTGCCGTTACCCCTACCGTACCGGAACGTCGTACGCGGTACCGGGATCCGGTTCCGGCTGGAACGTGTAGTGCCACCACTCCTGCGGATAGTTCACGAAACCACGCCGTGCCATTGCCTGCACCAGTTGCCGCCGGTTCGCCTGCTGCGTCTCACTCAGCCCGCTCGTCTGCGTATGCGCACGCGGCCCGAAGAAGTCGAAGTCAGTGCCCATGTCCAACGGCGTGCATGCACCGCTGCGGCAATCCAGCAGGCCCAGATCCACCGTGGCACCGCGGCTGTGGCCGGAGCGCTCGGCGATGTAGCCGTCGGCCAGCAGGCGCGGCTTGTCCAGGCCCGGATACTGCTGTGCCTTGCGCGAGAGCTCGCGCGGATCGTTCACCCAGGCCATGAAGGCCTGCACCGAACGCACCGGCCGGTAGCAGTCGTAGAGGCGCAGGCCGAAGCCATCGGCGCGCAGGTCCTGCTCCACCTGGGCCAGCGCCTTCGCCACCGGCGCCAGCAGGTAGCACGAAGGCGCCTCGTAGCCGGGCACGCGCGCGCCGGTGAAGTTGTTGGCACCCGCATAGCGGATGTCCAGGTCGATGCGCGGCGACAACGTACGGATCTCCACCAGCCCGGCGCTGGCCGCGTCGGTGGCCGGTGAAACGCGCGGTGGCTCAGCGGCGCTGGTGGTCGCTGCCAGGGCAATCGCCAGTACGAGTGAAATGCAGGTCCTGGAAGTCATAGCTGAAGTCGATGTCCGGATCGATGGCGCGCAGGTCCAGTGTCGGTGCCAGGCCCTCACCCGGCTGCAGCCACGCCTGCGCGTCTTCGCCCAGCGTATCCCAGCGCAGCAGCCAGCGCCCCTGCAGCTGCAGCACAGCCCCCTGCAGCCGGGGCGACTTGTCCACGCTGAAGCGCAGGCCGTCCTTGCCCGGGCACAGCGAGGCCGGCCCCAGCCACGGATCGGTGTAGCGGCCGTGCCAGCGCGGCAGATCGGCGTCCGATGCCGGCCGTGCCTCCGACGTCGCCGGCCGCTGATGGCCGCCTGCCGCGCGCGTAGCCTGGTCTGCCTTCAGTTCGGCCAGGTACGCCAGTGCCGGACGCGCCTCATCGGGGGCGGTGAAGCGCTTCAGCGCGGCCTGCATCAATGCGGTGCGCGCATCCTCGCCTTCACCGTTGATCAGCATCACCACGCCCACCTTGCGGTCAGGCAGCAGCGCCAGCGACGAGTACATGCCCGACAGGGTACCGGTGTGCGCCACCTTCCACTGCCCGTCCATGTCCGACACCCGCCAGCCATACCCATAACCGTAGAAATGCGCGTTGTCCCAACGCCGCTGGCGTTCACCCAGCGGCATCGGCATGTGCAGGGTCCACAGCGTACGGCGCTGCTCAGCATCCAACCAGCCAGGTGCCAGGGCAGGATCGAGCAGCACCTGCATCCAGCGCGTCATGTCGCGCAGCGAACAGCGGATGCCGCCGGCGGCCATCGACGGTAGATCCGGGCTGATCGCACCATCGGCGTTCACCACCGCATTGTGGTCGCCATGCCAAGCGTGTGGCTGCGCCACGTTGCCCACCCGCTTCACCGACCACGCCCCCACCTGGCAGCGGGTCATGCCCAGCGGCTCGAACACCTGCTCGCGCATCAGCTGGTCATACGGCTTGCCACCCGCCGCAGCGGCCAGTTCGCCGGCCACCACGTACATCAGGTTGTCGTACGCATAGCGGCTGCGGAAACTGCTGACCGGCTTCAGGTGCGCCAGCCCCGCGATGATGTCGGCACGGGTGAACGCGTTCGGCTCCGGCCACAGCATCAGGTCACCGGCGCCCAGGCCCAGGCCGCTGTTGTGGATCAGCAGGTCGCGCACCTGCATCTGCTCGCCCACCCACGCATCGTGCATGCGGAAGCCCGGTAGATGCCGCCGCACCGGATCCTCCCAGCGCAGCTTGCCCTGCTGCACCAGCCGCGCCAGCAGCGCGGCGGTCATCGCCTTGCTGTTGGAGGCGATCTTGAACAGCGTGTCCTGGTCGATGCGGCCGCCGTCGCCGCGCGCGCCCTCGGCGTGGCGATAGACCACCTGCCCGTTGTCGACCACCGCGATGGCCAGCCCGGGCAGGTGCTCGTGCTGGACCACGGCGGCGACGTCGGCCTCGAGGGAGGCGATGTCGGTCGCCGAAGCGGACGGTGCGGCCAGTGCCGCCGCGACGATCAGCAGGTGGTACATGCGCGCAGCCCCTCCATTGCCCGCGCCGTCACGGTGGACGGCGCGGATCGTGGCCTCAGAAGTTCCAGGTCACCACCAGCTGGGTGTAGCGCGGGGCCTGCCAGCGCGTCCCGGTGGCGAACGTCGCCTCGCGGTACTGGCCGGGCTGCGCTTCATAGCGCTGGTGCACGTTGATGGTCTTCTGGTTGTTGAACAGGTTGTACACCGACAGCCGTGCACTGAGGTCGATGCCCTCCACCGGCAAACGCCAGGTCACATTGGCGCCCATGGTCCAGGTCCACGGCAGGCGACCGAACGCACCGCGTGGGCTGTACTCGAACTGCCGCTGGTTGTACGGGCCGGAACAGTTGGCCACGCACAGCCAGCCGGTGCCACCGCCGCTACCTTCGCTGGAGGTACTGCCACCGGCGATGGAATCGTTCGGCCACATCACGCCGTAGGCAGTGATCGGGCCACCGGACTGCACCTGCAGTGTGGTTCCGAACGACCATTGCTCGTTCAGCGCGTAAGCGGCACGCAGCTTGAACTGGTGGCGGAAGTCGTTGAACAGCACGCCATAGCGCTCGTTGGTGGCCGGATGGTCCCAGAACTGAACCATGCCCGTGTCACCGTAGTTGGTATCGGAATTCACAGGGCCTTCGAAATTGCCCTCGCTCTTCGACCACAGGTAGGACGCGTTGAACATCCACTTCTCGTCCCAGGCACGGTCGATCTGGAACTCCAGTGCCTTGTAGGTGCGCTTGGGCTTGGAGTAACCGATCACCTCGCCGCTGCCGCCCTTCCGATAGCCGCTGTTGGCGGTGTCAATGGTGATCCAGCCTTCGTTGGCGCAGCCGATGCTCTTGTCGCCCCAGATCGTCAGGCTCTCGCCCGGGTTGGCGATCGGCCACAGCGTGCTGGGGGTCGGGCCGCATGGGGTGTAATTGATGCGGATGTCGTCCAGCGCACGGGTCATGCGTCGATAGGTGGCGTTGACGCCCCACGACCATGCCTGGTTGATCATGTTCTGGAAGCCCAGGATGTACTCGTCCTGGTAGACCGCCTTGAGGTCGCGATCCACACTCTGGCGCAGGTCGGCACCGCCGGTGTTCATGCGGGTGTCGGTCGGCCCGATCTGCTGGCCGACGACCGGTGCCATGTACGGTGAGCCGGTCGGCGAGGTTTTCCGCTCCCAGCCATTGAGCACGTAGTAGCTGTACTCGTCGGTCAGGCCACCTGCGAAATTCACGTTGATGTTGTTGGTGACAGGCAGGTAGTAGCGGCCGGCGTTGCCGAACAGCTTGGTGCTGCCATCACCGCGCATGTCCCACGAGAAGCCGACGCGAGGTGCGATCAGGTCATCCATCTTGATGAACGCCTTGCCGGCGGCGGTACGGTTCTCGAAACGGTCCCAGCGCACGCCCAGGTTCAGCATCAGGTTCGGGGTGATGTTCCAGATGTCTTCCACGTACAGCGCATTGGCTTCGGTCTCGAACGTGCCGCCCGACTTGCGGTTGCGCGCACGGAGCATTTCGGTAACGCCAGCCGGTACGTAGGCATTGGCACCGTCCCAGACTTCATCGCCGGGGCGCGCCACGTAGGCGGTGTAGCTCAGTTCGGTCGGGCCGGGGTAGCGGGTGGACTGCTTTGTGGTCATCAGCTCACGGTCGACACCGAAGCGCAGCAGGTGGTCACCCAGCTGCCATTCGAAGTCCAGTCGCGCCACGTCACGGGTATCGTCACGCTCGGCCACTGCCGTGCCCGTGGGGTGGCAGCCTGCGCGCAGGCCCTGCAGCTTGCTCAGGCGCGGGCCGTAGGTACTGTCGGTGAACACGGGGCTGCAGGCCTGATCCAGCGATGAATTGGTGAAGGCACGCTGGTTGTTCTGGCCGACCATGGCGCGCGCGGTGAAGTTCTGTCCGAAGTGGCCGGTGTAGGTGGCCGACCAGTTGCGGCCGCCGGTCTCGGTGACCGAATCGCCGCCCCAGGCGCCGAGCTGGTCGGCGTTCCAGTTGTAACCGTACGACGCATTGGTGACATCGCCCTCATCCGAGAACGCCAGCAGCGCCAGGCTGTGGTTGTCGTTGATGTTCCAGTCCAGCTTGGTGCCCCAGAAGCCGTTGCCGGAATCGTTCTTGAACCAGGTACTGCCATCGGACGAGGTGTTGTGTCCCTTGTCGCTGCGGTCTTCGTACATCGCGAACAGGAACAGCTTGTCCTTGACGATCGGGCCGGAGCCCCACACGTTGGTCTTCAGGAAGGAGTTGTTGTCGCGGCTGCCGTAGGAATGCGGGGTGCCGTCGCGGTGGAAATGATCGCCGCCACTGGCGCGCCACGCACTGGGCTCGGCGGTGACTTCAACACCGCCCTCGAATTCGTTGCTGCCCGAACGGGTCACCGCATTGATCACGCCACCGGTGGAGCGGCCGAACTCGACCGAGTAGCCACCGGTCTTGACCTGGAACTCCTTGAAGAAGGCGAACGGCGCGGTGCTGAAGCCGCGACGGGTATACATGTCGGTGACATTCAGGCCATTGATGAAGACCGCATTCTCGGCCACCGATGAACCAGCGAATGACAGGCCGCCGAATGACGAGTTGCCGCCGACCACGCCCGGCGCCATCAGCGCGACCGCAGACAGGTCCTGCGCCACCGGCAGCCGCGAGATCTCCTGGCGGTTGATGTTGAAGGATGTCTCGGTGGAGTAGACGTCCACGCGGTTGACCACTCGGGTGCCGACCACCTGCAGCGCATCGAGATTGGTGACGCCGCCGCCACTGGCCAGGTTGACCGTGGTGGTACCACCTACTGCCACACTGACAGCAATCTGATCGCCCAGCTTCTGGCCATCGCGGCTGAGCTGCAGCTGGTAGTCACCTACCGGCAGCTGGCCGAGGCGGTAGCTGCCGTCGGCGCCGACGGTGACGGTACGGGTCAGACCCGTACTGTTGCTGACCACGGTCACCTGGTCACCCGCGGTTGCACGGCCGGCAACTGCGCCGCTCACGTTCTGTGCCATCGCGATGCCGGGCAGCACTACGCCCAGACACGCCCCAAGGGCGACGCACAACGCCGCCCGCTTGATGCTGTAAGCCTTCATCCCCTGCTCTCTCCTGCAAGAATTGAATGGTGTGGAATGCGATGTGTCGCGCTAGCGTTGCCTGGCTGGCAGTACCCGCCACTGGAAGTCGTAGCTCCATTGGTCGAAGTACAGGTTGCCGCCTGCCCACTCGGCCTCGCCGCGCTGCGAGTCGACCGTTTCCGAGCGGAAGTGCTGCTTGGCCGGCACGAAGGGCTGGCCGAAATCGTCGTTGAAGGCGATGCGGTAGCCGTCGAGGCCACCCAGATAGAAATTGCGCAGTGCAGGCACATCGCTGGCCAGCGCGCCGGTGGTCACGTCCATCGGCAGCCAGCCGTAGGGCGCCAGGTAGACCTGCCCCCAATCATGCAGGTTGTTGTAGCCGCTGCCATCGTCGGAGAACACCATCCCCGACTGCCAGCGCGCGGGAATGCCGTTCATGCGTAGCAATGCGATCAGCAGCAGGGTCTGCTGGCCGCAGTCGGCATGGCCAGCGCGCAGGGCGTAATCGCTGATGTTGCTGAGCGTGGAGTATTCGCGCGCGCCCGCCCATGGAATGCGATCGACCGCCGCGAACAGCTTGCGCACTACTTCATACGGGCGCGCCTCGCCCTGCAGCACCTGGTCGGAGAACAGCTTCAGCGCGGGGGTGAAGCGCACATGCGGCAGCTGTTCGGCCAGGTAGGGCTTCAATGCGGGATCGTTCGGTGTGGCCTGCACCTTGGCGGGATCGATCGCGGTATGCCGCGCGAAGATCGTCACCGCGTAGCGGATCTCGAAGCGGGTCGGCTGCCCGGCCACCGCTTTGGCTTCCAGATAAGCGGTGCGCTGCAGGGTGCTGGCTGGCGCCACGCGTGCCTTACCGGGCGCGCTGCCCAGCCACTGCACCTGCTCCTGCTGGCCCGGAATCTCGCGCGGGTACGGAATCCAGGCGCGCACGGTTTCGCCGGCCGGTACGGCGTCGGCCTTCACCGTGAGCGACTGGGTGAATTCAATGCGCTGCGGCAGTACCGACGCCTGCCCACTCTGCTGGGCCGCGGCAAGCACGTGCGCGTGATGTGCATTGAGCACCTCGTTCGGGCCCGGCGCCGGCACCGGTGCGTCCGCGCGGCGGCGTGCGCGTGCCTCATCGCTGAGCAGGAACAGGTTCGACGGTGCGCGCTTGAAGTACCAGCGCGTGCCGTCGATATCGAGGTGTTCAATCAGGCCGAGCTGGTCCCAGCGCGCGAATTCCTCGTCGGTGAGGCCGGGAATCCAGCGGCGCACGGCGGCCTTCGCGGCGGTTTCGTCGAGGGAAAAATCCAGGCGGATGCGACGCATGCGTTCTTCCTGGAACGCGATGTCGTCGAAACTGACGCCAGGCTCCGCCGCGTCGGCGGCCGACCATGTGTTCAGTTCGCTGTGAGCTTCAAAGAACCGTCCCGCGTCGATCATCTGCACGACGCGCGCAAACTGGATGGCTGAGGGCGGCGGCTCCGCTCCCGCCGACCACGCCCACAGCAGCAGCGCGGCACAGAGACCGGCGGCGGCAGGCAGACACGGTTTGCGAACGGCAGACTCCACAGCGACACTTCCCCAGCGCGGGTGGTAACGGCTGTGTAACACGGGCCGGGATGCCGGTCAATAATTTATTCTTGATTTCGAAGCCGAAAGGAATAAATATTCCAACAGGCATTCGAGGAGGGTGTGCACCGCATGAGCCTGGATTCCCGCGAACCGCGCCGGCGTTGGCCGCGCCGGTTGACCCTGGCCCTGTGCCTGCTGGCCGCCCCGGCCTTTGCACAGCCTGCCGTGGCACCCGATCCCGGCGCACCGCTGCCCTATGTGATCGGCCTGCACGAGGCCTACCTGACCCCGCAGTACTGGGCCGCGCGCCTGGGCAACGCCGATGCGCCGATTCTGGACCGCGCGCAGATCGAGGCACAGAACGCGCGGATGCGGGCACAGGACAGCCACATCCAGGACATCGCCGCACTGCCCACCCAGCTTGATGCAGCGACGGTGCGTGCCAGCATCACCGCGCTGTCGAGCTGGCCCACCCGCCCCCTCTACAGCGACAAGGGCACGACCATCGCGCCGGCCCTGCGCAGCGCGATCGAAGCCAACCTCGGCCTCGATGCGATTCCCGCGAAGGTGACACCGGCCTACGGGCTGGTGGTGAAGCGCGCGGCACTGCGTACCTTCCCCACCCGCGAGCGGGTCTTCAGCACTGCCGGTGACACCGACATCGACCGCTTCCAGGAATCGGCACTGTTCCCCGGCGACAAGGTCGCGGTGGTCCATCGCAGTACCGATGGCCGTTGGCTGTTCGTGCACAGCGAGCGCTACAGTGCGTGGATCGAAGCCGACGCCATCGCCAGCGGCGACAAGGCCACGGTGCTCGGCTATGGCACAAAGCGCCCGTATCGGATCATTACCGGCGCCACCGCACAGACCGCCTACACCCCGGAGGAACCGCGCGTCTCGCGCCTGCAGCTGGACATGGGCGTACGCCTGCCGGTGCTGGCCGACTGGCCCGCCGCCGAACCGGTGAACGGCCAGCAGGCGCATGCCTCGTGGGTGGTGCAGCTGCCGGTGCGCGAGGCCAACGGGCGCCTGAAGCTGGTGCCGGCGCTGCTGCCGCGCTCGCAGGACACCGCCGCCGACTACCTGCCGCTGACCCCGCGCCTGCTGCTGCAGCAGGCCTTCAAGTTCCTGGGCGAACGCTACGGATGGGGCCACGACTACGACACCCGCGACTGCAGCGGGTTCGTTTCCGAGATCTACCGCAGCTTCGGCGTGCTGCTGCCGCGCAATACCAGTGCACAGGCGGTCAGCCCCGCGCTGGATCGCCTGCCCTTCACCGGCAAGGACGGCAAAGCGGTACGCGACCGCGCCGTCACCGACCTGCAGGTGGGCGACCTCGTCTACATTCCCGGGCACGTGATGATGGCCATCGGCCATGTCGACGGCCGCACCTGGGTGATCCACGATACGGCGGGCGGCAGCTGGTTCGGTGCCGACGGCGCGCGCGTGCAGGCCCACCTCAATGGTGTTTCGGTCACGCCGCTGGAGCCGATGATGGCCAGCGATACCGTCCGCTACATCGACCGCATCACCAACATCCAGCGCCTGCGGGCCAAGACTCCTGAATGAAGATCACTGCCATCGAACTGGGCATGCTGCGCGTGCCGCTGAAGACACCGTTCAAGACTGCCCTGCGCACGGTGGAAACCGTGGAAGACGTGGTGGTTCTGATCCGCACCGACACCGGCCACACCGGTTACGGTGAAGCCCCGGCCACTGCGGTGATCACCGGCGATACGCACGGCTCGATCATCGAAGCGATCCGCCACTTCATCGCCCCGCGCCTGATCGGCCAGGACGTGGTCAACCTCAACCATCTGTGCACGCTGGTGCAGACCGCGATGGAGCGCAACACCAGCGCCAAGGCCGCGGTGGAAATCGCGCTGTACGACCTGTGGGCGCAGCTGCACGGTGCGCCGCTATATCAGATGCTCGGTGGCGGCGACCCGGTGATCACCACCGACATCACCATCAGCGTGGACTACATCGACAAGATGGTGGCCGATTCGCTGTCGGCGATCGAGCGCGGCTTCGAGTCGCTGAAAATCAAAGTCGGCAAGGACATCGGCCTGGACATCGAACGGGTCAAGGCGATCCATGCGGCGGTGGAAGGCCGCGCCCTGCTGCGCCTGGACGCCAACCAGGGCTGGACCGCCAAGCAGGCGGTGCATGCGATGCGCACGCTGGAAGAGGCCGGCGTGGTACTGGAGCTGCTGGAGCAGCCGGTGAAGGCAGCGGACATCAGTGGCCTGAAGTACGTCACCGACCGCGTCAACACGCCGGTGATGGCCGACGAAAGCGTGTTCAGCCCCAGCCAGGTGATGGACCTGATCCAGCAGCGCGCGGCCGACATCATCAACATCAAGCTGATGAAGACCGGCGGCCTGTCCAACGCGATCCGCATCGCCGACATCGCCAGCATCTACGGCGTGCCGTGCATGATCGGCTGCATGATTGAATCCAGCATCAGCGTCGCCGCCGCCGTGCACCTGGCGGTGGCCAAGAGCGATGTGATCACCAAGGTCGACCTCGACGGCCCCTCGCTGGGCCAGTTCGACCCGGTCAGCGGCGGCGTACATTTCAACGAATCGGAGATCAGCATCAGCGACGTGCCGGGGTTGGGCATCACCGAAGTGCGTGGGCTGGAGATGCTGGGTTGAACCGCGCAGTCGAGCATGGCTCGACTCTACAAGGGCCACGGGTGACTGACGCCTGGTCGGGCGTTACTTTTCTTTTTGCGAAAAGAAAAGTAACCAAAAGAAACGCTCCGCCGACCGCGAGCCGGTGCTACGCACCGGTTCCCTGCGCTCCTCGGCCCGTCGAGGGACGGCGCGGGAACTCGCTACGCTCAGACACCCGCGCCTCTTCGCCCTCGCCGGACCTGCGGTGCTCGGCTCGCTTGAAGGCGGACTCAACGTCAAAGGCAACAACTGCATCCTGTAGATCCACGCCATGCGTGGATGCTTCTGCTCTAATCCGTAACCCCTTCGCGGCTGGCGCGCGCGCAATCTTTCCGGGGTCGGGCGGGTGGGGCTTGCAGGGGTG
>NZ_JAOCEW010000015.1:0-112636 GCF_029841665.1 Stenotrophomonas sp. GD03819 | reverse complement strand
CCCCGCAACCGGACCCACCCCGCCTTCGACAGATTTCCGCGATCTGTAGATCCACGCCATGCGTGGATGAATCTCTGTCAGATAGCGAAATCAATTGGGGTCAGATCCGTTTTCCATAAGGAAAACGGATCTGACCCCATGACCCCATGCCGCACCAGGATCAATCCAACCGTCACCGGGAAACTGTCGAAGGTGGGGCGGTGTCGGATTGCGGGGTGTCCGCGGCATGAATGCCGCGGCCAAGCCCCCATGGACGGGTTTACGGCGTCCCCGCAATCCGACACCGCCCCGCCAAGCCACAGACAACCCAGAGCCGCTTTGGCTTTCGCTTTGGCTTTGGCTGTAGACGTTGCCCTGGCTTGAAGCAGGTGCAGGGCGCAGCCCTGCCGACCCACCCTTCCCCTGCGCACGAAAACGATTTCACTGTTTTCAGCAAACCGTCATCCCTTCGCCACGCCAGTACCATATTGCGGAGCAGCATGCGCCCGCGCGCGACCCATGCTAAAAAACGCCCGCCCATCGCTTAGATCGATCCAAGAACGATGCTGCGATGGCCGGGAGTTGGGGGAGCAGCAACAGGACGTACCAGGCCACGCGCACGGTGCTACTGCCACTGCATGGCAATAGCGACAATGTCACTTCAAATTAGATCGATTCAAGTTGTCCGTGCCACGTCACCGGATCAATCCAGGAGAGAGGGAGAGATGGGAATGAAGCATTCAACACGTACGCATGGCCAGGACGCACTGGCGTTGGCCATCGCGCTGGCCTTGGCCGCCGCCGTCATTCCGGCTGGCGCCGCCGCGCAGCAGGCCGCTTCCACCGGCGCGCAGGACGCCACCAACCTGGACAGCGTCCAGGTCACCGGCTACCGCTACGCCATTGAAAAGAGCCTTGAGCAGAAGCGCGACGCCAACGCCGTGGTCGAAGTGATCACCGCCGAAGACGTCGGCAAGTTCCCCGACAAGAACGTGGCCGACGCACTGCAGCGCGTGCCCGGCGTGGTCATCACCCGCAGTGGCGGCGAAGGCAAGACCGTCAGCGTGCGTGGCCTGGCACCAGACCTGACCCTGACCCAGTTGAACGGCAACTACGTCGCCACGTCGGAAACCAACGACGAAGCGACCCGTTCGTTCAACTACACCCTGCTGCCGTCGAACATGCTGTCCAGCGCGGAGCTGTTCAAGTCGCCGGAAGCACGCATCGACGAAGGCGGCATCGGCGGCACGGTGATTCTGCACACCCGTCGTCCGCTCGACATGGAGTCCAACTCGGGCTTCGTCACGCTTGAGGGCACCTCCTCCGATACCCACCACGATATCGACCCGCAAGCCTCGGCCCTGTATTCGTGGCACAGCAAGGATGAGCGTTTCGGCGTGCTGATCGGCGTGACGCAGCAGAAGCGCACCACCCGTACCATGGAAGCCAGCACCGAGGACTACCAGTGGTATGGCGCCGGCAAGGCGCGCGATGCCTATGGCAACGTGCAGGCGCAGGATGGCATCCACTACTGGTGGGGCAAGTCCGGTTTCAACAACCAGACCGGCGGCAACTACAGCGATTTCTTCATGCCGACGTCGGTCAACTTCGCGGTGAAGGAAGAAAAGCGCGAGCGCAAAGGCGGCCAGCTGACCTTCCAGTTCAAGCCGGTCGACAACGTCACGATGACGGCCAACTACTTCCGCTTCGAACTGCAGGGTGATTACACCCAGAACATGCTGAAGATTCCGGAATGGAGCATGGCCCGCTTCAATGGCGATGGAAACTGGGCCGGTGGACGCCTGCTCAACGGCCTGGACTTCGATCCCAGCGGCAACACCGTTACCGGCGCCCAGTTCGAAAAGCTGGCGGGGAAAACCTACTACTGCAATGAAGACCAGGCCAAGGCTGCCGGCCTCAAGCCCGGTGGCTGGGGCCCGGACGACTGCACGGTTCCGACGCCGCAGCTGACCGGTGGCTACAGCAAGGAAAAGGCGCTGTCGCAGACCGCTGACCTGACCATCGACTGGGACATCAGCCCGCTGTGGAAGGCCTCGTTCACCGGCGGCCGCACCTGGTCCGAAGGTGGTCCGTCGATGAACTTCCGGATGTCGGCCAAGCCGCGCCGCAAGGTCGGCAACGATTACCTGTCGGGCAATCTGTACAGCGCCTGGGATCTGACCGGCACGCCTTCGGCCACCTTCTCGCCCGACCTGCAGCAGCAGCTGATGAACGGCATCGCCGAAGTCGACACCGGCTCGACCGATTCGTCGTGGAAGCGCACCGAGGTCAAGCAGAACTACTTCCAGGCCGACGTCACCAAGCTGTTTGAATCCGGCTGGCTGGACTCCATCCAGTTCGGTGCCAAGTACCGTGATGGCAAGGTCCACCGCAACACCGGCAACACCTACTGGGTGTGCCCGGGCCGTGACCCGGCCGACTATGACAACAGCCGCTACCAGAGCGGCTGCGATCCGACTGCCGGCGATGCGCAGCCTGGCTTC
This sequence comes from Stenotrophomonas sp. GD03819, assembly GCF_029841665.1. NCBI lineage: Bacteria > Pseudomonadati > Pseudomonadota > Gammaproteobacteria > Lysobacterales > Lysobacteraceae > Stenotrophomonas > Stenotrophomonas sp. GD03819. Next base: position 110,153 of record NZ_JAOCEW010000015.1, on the reverse strand, counting down.
TTCCTGTCCAACCCGATCAGCAACATCGCGGGTGGCTTCAATGCCAACGTGTTCCCGGGCATCAACTACCCGGCCTACATCGACTACCTGAACAAGACCTACGGCGGTTCGCACAACCGTACCGAGGAAGACTTCGTCTACAACGTCAACGAGAAGATCTATTCGGGCTACTTCCAGGCCAACTTCCGCACCGAGCGTCTGCGCGGCAACGTTGGCGTGCGCGTGGTGCGCACCAAGCAGTTCGCGCAGTCCTCCGACTCGATCGAGAAGTTCAACGACTACTTCCTGGACAACGCGTCCGGCGCGCCGATGGCGTGTACCGATCCGGCCGCTGCAGCCTACCCGACCTACAGCTGCGAGAGCGGCTTCGTGCGCCTGCCGCACGACCTGGCGCAGAGCAAGACCTACAGCCTGATCGGCGTGGATCGCACGTACACCGACGTGCTGCCGAGTTTCAATATCGCCTGGGACATCACCGACACGCTGGTGCTGCGTGGCGCCGCATCGAAGGTGATCGCCCGCCCCGGCTACACCGACATCGCAGCACCGGGCGCACTGAGCTATTACAGCGAAGAGTACGTCAATGATCGCCGCGTTGCCGGTGGCGCTTCGACCGCAGGCTGGGTGGGCCAAGGCAGCAACAAGCAGCTGGAACCGTTCAAGGCCACCCAGTTCGACCTGGGCCTGGAGTGGTACTTCCAGCCGGGCGCAGTCGCCGGCGTCGGCCTGTTCCGCAAGAACGTGGACAACTTCACTTTGCCGGTGGTGCGCGACACGCCGATGGTCATCAACGGTGAAGCGGTGAACGTGCAGCGCTACGAGACCCAGGCCAATGGCCGCGATGGTGTGTCGCAGGGCGTCGAGCTGTATGGCCAGTACACCTTCGATTTCGGCTTCGGCGTGCAGGCCAACTACACCTACAACGACACCAACCTGGCTTCCATTGTTCTGGACGGGCAGGAAATCGGCTCCTCGCCGCTGGTCGGCAGCGCCAAGAACCAGGCCAACGTGACGGTCTTCTACGAGAACGAGAAGTTCCTCGCGCGCGCTTCGTTCAACCGTCGCGGCCAAGTGGTCGGCGGGCTCAACAATGGCCTCACCGTCTACACCGAACCGTATGACCAGCTGGATCTGAATGTTGCCTACAACCTGACCCCGGACTGGACCCTGACCGCCTCGGTGATCAACGCCACCAAGTCCGAGCAGCGCGTGCACCTGGGAAGCGACACCAAGGCACGCCTGATCTCCAATACCTATGCAGGCCGCCAGCTGTACTTCGGCGCTACCTGGAAGTTCTAAGGCAACACCGGGTTGCCCGGGCGCGCCCCGGTGCAACCCACGCCCCGCCCTGGCGGGGACGTTCCTCCACGGCAGCCGCGCTGGTACAGGCGGCTGCCGTTTTTTTTGCCGCCTTGCCTGTCGTTCAGCCCGGCACTTGACCCTGCCATCGTTGGAAGGTGCACACTGACTCGACCCCAAGAGCATCCAAGGAGCTACGGATGGAATTCCATGTTGAAGGCATGACCTGCGGCGGTTGCGCGCGCAGCGTGACCAAGGCGATCGAACTGGTCGATCCGCAGGCCAGCGTGCAGGCAGATCCGGCCAGCCGCCGAGTGCAGGTGCAGACCTCGGCCAGCGAAGCGCAGATCGTGGCGGCACTGACCGATGCCGGCTTCCCGCCGCGTACTGCCTGATCCCCTGTCCTGTCCCATACTGAAAAGCCCGCCGGGTACTACAGCACCCGGCGGGCTTTTTCATGCATGCGATATCGAGTCAATGCTTGTGCGTACGCCGCCGCACCGCACCAGTCTTCGCGGTATCAACCGGCACCGGCGTCTCATCGTCCTCACCCAGCCGCTGCAGGATCGGGCACTCAGGGCGCTCGTCTCCCGCACAACAGCTGATCAGCGACTTCAGCGTGTCGGCCATCTGCCGCATGTGCTCGATGCGCTGTTCCAGATCGGCGATGTGCTGTTCGGCCAGATGCTTCACGTCGGCACTGTGCCGCGAGGTGTCATTCCAGAGGCCCAGAAGATCGGTGATCTCGGCCACCTGGAAGCCGAGATCGCGCGCACGGCGGATGAAACGCAGGCGGTGGATGTCCGCCTGCGAATACGCCCGGTAGCCCGACTCGGTTCTATCAGCGGCGGGAATCAGGCCGATCTGTTCGTAGTAGCGGATCATTTTCGCCGACACGCTGGAGGCCTTGGCAGCTTCACCGATGTTCATGCGGATCTCCTTCAGTGGGTGGCAGCGGCGACATCCGCCATCGGCGGCTGGAAGCGGCGCAGTCGCAGCGCGTTGCCCAGCACGAACACGCTGGACAATGCCATCGCACCGGCCGCGAACACCGGCGACAGCAGCACGCCCCACACCGGGTACAGCACGCCGGCCGCTACCGGAATCAACGCGGTGTTGTAGGCGAACGCCCAGAACAGGTTCTGCCGGATGTTGCCCAGCGTCGCCTTGGACAGCGCGATGGCATTGGGCACGCCCTGCAGGTTGCCCGACATCAGCACCACGTCGGCCGATTCCACCGCGATATCGGTACCGGTTCCGATCGCCAGGCCGACATCGGCTTCGGCCAGTGCCGGCGCATCATTAATGCCATCGCCGACGAAGGCGACGTGGCCATGCGTGGCCTTCAGGCGGCGCACGGCCTCGACCTTGCCTTCCGGCAGCACCTCGGCCACCACCTCATCGATGCCCAGCTCGCGCGCGATCGCCTGCGCGGTACCAGCGTTGTCACCGGTGATCATCGCCACCTTCAGGCCAAGCTGGTGCAGTGCCGCGATCGCGGCCGGCGTGCTCGGCTTGATCGGATCGGATACCGCGATGATCGCGGCCAGGCGGCCGTCGATGGCGGCATACAGCGGCGACTTGCCCTGCGTTCCAAGCTGGGTGGCCAGCGCCGCGAACGGCGTGATATCCACCCTCAGGTCGCGCATGAAACGATCCGCCCCCACCTCCACGCGCGCGCCATCAACGCTGGCACGCACGCCCATGCCGGTAACCGATTCGAAATCGGCCATCGCCGGCAACGCGACGCCCTGCTCGGTAGCCGCATCCACGATGGCGCGGGCAATCGGATGCTCCGAGCGCGACTCCACTGCCGCCACCGCTGCCAGCACCGTGCCGTGATCAAAACCGTCGGCGATCTCCAGGTCGGTCAGGCGCGGGCGACCCTCGGTCAGCGTGCCGGTCTTGTCCACCGCCACCACCTGCGCATCCTTCAGCAGCTGCAGCGCTTCGCCCTTGCGGAACAGCACGCCCATTTCGGCGCCACGACCGGTCCCCACCATGATCGAGGTCGGCGTGGCCAGCCCCATCGCGCAGGGGCAGGCAATGATCAGCACCGCCACCGCATTGACCAGCGCGAAGCTCAGCGCCGGCGACGGGCCGAAGATCAGCCAGACTGCGAAGGTCGCCAGCGCGGCCAGCATCACCGCCGGCACGAACCACAGCGTGACCTTGTCAACCAACGCCTGGATCGGCAGCTTTGAGCCCTGCGCCTGTTCGACCATGCGGATGATCTGCGCCAGCAGGGTCTGCGCGCCCACCGCCGTGGCTCGTACCGTCAGTGCGCCCTTCTGGTTGACCGTACCGCCCACCACGCTGCTGCCCGGCTGCTTCTCAACCGGAATCGGCTCGCCGCTGATCATCGATTCGTCGATGTAGCTGCGGCCTTCAACCACCTCGCCATCGACCGGCACACGCTCGCCTGGCCGCACTTCCACCACGTCGCCGCTCTGCACTTCATTGACCGGGATATCGACGGTGCGGCCGTCACGGATCACGTGGGCGACCTTGGCCTGCAGGTTGACCAGACGCTTGATCGCCTCCGAGGTGCGGCCCTTGGCGCGCGCTTCGAGGAAGCGGCCGAGCAGGATCAGTGCGACGATTACCGCCGCCGCTTCGTAGTAGACGTTCACCGTGCCCGGCGGCAGCAGCCGCGGTGCAAAGGTCGCGACCACTGAATAGCCGAACGCCGCAGCGGTGCCCACCGCCACAAGCGAATTCATGTCCGGTGCAAGACGCAGCAGCGCCGGGAAGCCCTTCTGGTAGAAACGGCGACCGGGGATGGCCAGCACCAGGAGCGTCAGTGCGAACTGCAGGTACCAGCTGGCCTGCATGCCAATCGTGGCCATCACCCATTCGTGCATGCCGGGAATCAGGTGCGAGCCCATCTCCAGCACGAACACCGGCAATGCCAGCGCAGTTGCCACGATCAGGTCGCGCTTCAGTTCGGCACGCTCGGCATCCTTCTTTTCTACGGCCTCGTCATCGGACTCCACACCCGCCTCGATTACGCGTGCGTCATAGCCGGCCTTGTCGATGGCGGCGACCAGCGTCGCAGCATCCGACACGCCACGCACCGTGGCGCGCTCGGTGGCCAGGTTGACGCTGGCCTGGCTCACGCCTGACACCGCCAGCAGCGCGCGCTCCACGCGGCCCACGCAGGAGGCGCACGTCATGCCTTCCACGGCCAGTTCAACGGTGGCGGCAGGTACGTCGTAGCCCACCCGCTCCACCGCCTGGATCAGCGCGGCCCGATCGACCGGGCCCGACGGGCGGATATCCGCGCGCTCGGTGGCCAGATTGACCGAAACACTGCCCACACCTTCGACCTTGGACAGCGCGGCCTCGACCCGGCCGACACAGCTGGCGCAGGTCATGCCCTCGATGGGCAGGCTGATGGTGGCGGGGCTTGCGGGGGCTGCAATGGCGCGGGGCGTGCTCATGATCGGATTCCCGGGGTTCCTTCTGGATGCGGACAGGCTAAACCTTGCCATCGTGGGAAGGTCAAATCCAGCCGCCACGTCCAGCCGGTATCGCCGGGCCAGGCCCGGCGTACCGCCCGCAATCCGCCTCAGAAGGTGAACACGTACTCCAGCGCGAACTCGCGGCCCACTGCGCCGAGCAGGCGGGTCGGGGCGAAGTCATAGTCCAGCTTGTACGGATCCTTGTGGTTCCAGCTGGCCGAATTGAACACGTTGTTGACGTAGACGTTGACCTTGGCGCGTTCGGTCACCTGGTAGCCCATGTTGAAGTTCCAGGTGATGAACGGCCCGACCCGCCCGTAGTAGCGCGTGGTCTGCTGGCCGGCGTTCGGGTTCGGGTTGGGCGAGCCATCCGGACGTGTTGCCGGTTCCAGGCAGTTCAGCGACGGGCTGTCGCTGGGCACATAGCCATCAGCGAACGGCAGACAGCCACCCGGGTTGTTCAGGCGATCGGTGCCCCAGTGGTAGCGCACGCCCGGCACCGAACCGATGCGGTCGGCATAGACATTGGCGTTCCAGTTGCCGCGCTGCCAGGCCAGGCTCGCGCGCAGCTTGTTGCGCAGGTCGCGGTCACGACGCTCCGGGTTCGGGTCGTTGGCGTAGCGCTGTTCCTTGGTCGAGATCTGGTTGGTGTAGTTCAGGCCCAGCTGGAAGCTGCCCCACTGCGCGGTTTCCAGGCGATAGCGCGCGGTCAGGTCGATACCGCGCACTTCGCGGCTGGCCAGGTTGAACGGCCCGCGCTCGATCGATACCAGACGGCCGTTGCTGTCGCGGTTCACGCGGGCCAGGATGCCGGCGCAGTATTCGCCACCGGCCGGATTGGCCCACGGTGTACCGTCGATGTTCTTGCCGGTCAGGCAGCCGGCTTCGCTGGCCAGCACCTCGTCGGCGCCGACGTCGACGATCATGTCTTCCAGCTTGATCGCCCAGTAGTCGGCACTGACCGACAGATTGGGCATCACATCCCAGACGAAACCGACCGTCCACGAATCGCCGGTTTCCGAACGCAGCAGTGGCGTGCCGCGGCGGTTCACGTCGAAGGTGTACCAGACGTCGGTGTTGCCCACGCCGCAGTTGTTGACCAGGTAAGCGCCGCTCTGGATGCAGCGCAGGCGGTCATAGGTCTGCACTTCGGAGCTGCTCGGCTGGCCCAGCAGGTAGTGCATGTCCGGCGCATGGAAACTGGTGGCGTAGGAGCCACGCACCAGCAGCGACTCCACCGGGCGCCATTCCAGGCCGACGTTCCAGGTGGTTTCCTTCTGGCTGCCGATGTCCAGCGCTTCGCCGCTGTTGTCAGCCTTGTAGTTGCCATAGCGGTCATAGCGCGCGGCCGCAGTGGCGGTCACGCTCTCCAGCAGGGGGATCTTGAACTCGACGCCGGCCGAATAGCGGGTGCGCTCGCCGCCGCCGCGATCAACGTTCTGCAGGTCGAAGTCGATACCTGCACGCGGATCGGGGCTGAGGTGATAGCCCTGCTGCGCGACTTCGGCCACTGCCGCGAACGAAATCGGACCCGCCCACCCTTGGAACAGCTCGCCGGTGATGTCCGCCGAAGCCTGGTTGACCCACGATGACGCGCGGTTCCTCGCCACCGTGCCCATCTGCCAGTACTGGTCCGGCGTCAGCGGATTCCACCAGCGCGATTCGTTCAGTGCGTAGATCGCCTCGCCATCGGCGGTGGTGCCCAGCTTCGGACCCAGGAAGTAGTCATACGACTTCTGCTTGTCGACCACGTTCTGCCGTTCTTCAACGCGGTAGTAGGAACGCCCCACTGTGGCGCTCCAGTCGAAGCGGTCAGCGAGGCGGCCACGCAGGCCGGCGCTCCAGTCCCAGGACAGTTCGCGGTTGGTGTTGCGCAGCGTATCCAGGCCACCGACTTCATTTGGCGTGAACTGGCGCACGCCCAGGATCGGGCGGTTGCGGTTGGCATCCCAGTAGTAGCCGTTGTCGTCGTCGATCAGCGACACGCTCGGCGGATTGGTGCCCCAGATCGCTTCGGAGCGGTAGACGGCCAGGTTGGTCCAGGCCTGCAGGTCATTGCTGAAGTCGAGGGTGGCATACAGGTTGCCGGACACGTTCTCGGCACCGCCCGTAAGCAGCCAGTTCGCATAGTCCGCACGCATGCCGCACAGGCGGCCGGTGTTGGTGATGGTGTTGGCGGCGTAGTTGTAGACCAATCGATCCGCGGTGTAGTACTCGCCATCGAACTTCTCGCAGGTGCCGGTGGGCGGCGCCAGGCGCTGACCGGTGGTCGGATCGATCAGCGCCAGGCCGGCGGTGGGACGGAAGCCGACTTTGCGTTGTTCCATGTTCCAGGACGGATACGGTGCATCATCGGCGTCGTCCATCTGCGGGCGGTCACGGCCAAACAGCGGGTCGCGCTTGGTGTACTGCAGCGCGTAGGTCACGCTCCAGTTGTCGCCGGTCCTGCCGCCGGCCCAGGACAGATCCCACGTATCGCGGCCGCCTTCGGTGGAGGTACCGCCGCGCACGCGCACTTCGTCGCCGTCGTAGTTGGTCTTGAGGATGACGTTGACCACGCCGGCGATCGCATCGGAGCCATAGATGGCCGACGCGCCACCGGTCAGCACTTCGATGCGCTCCACCGCCGCGGCCGGAATGTTGCCGTAATTGGAGAAGTTGGTTTCACCGCCATACGGCAGCGGGTAGTCCGCCACACGACGGCCGTTGACCAGCAACAGCGAGCGGTTCGGGCCCATCCCGCGCAGGTTCAGGCCGCTGGCATTGGGCGTATGCGAGCCCCACTGCGAGGCGGCTTCAACAGTGCCGGTCGCTTCGGTGAGGGTCTTCAGCGCGTCGTACACGCTGACGAAGCCTTCCTTCTGGATCTGCGCGGCGGTGATCACATTGACCGGTGCCGGGCCTTCGACACTGGCGCGCTTGATGCGCGAGCCGGTGACGGTGACCGCATCGAGATCCTTGGTGGACGAGCTTGAGGCTTCCTGCGCATTGGCAGCCAGGGGAAGCAGGGCCAGGACCAGGGCCTGGGACAGCAGGTGACGGCGCTTGCGGACGATCTGAGCCATGGGTGGTTGCTCTTCGAAAGTGTGGACGCATGGACGGGTGGTGGTGCGGCACTACCGGTGATCCGGGCGCCTGGATCGGTTCAGGACCGTCGCAGCACCCTCCCCTGTGGATCGATCCAAACTAAAGCACAGCTGAATCACACCCGGCATGCGGCGACGCAGCAACAGCCCGCGGAATGCCGCTACCGGCTGCCGTCATCCCGAACAATCAAAGGGTTGCGAAACATCGCTGAGAGAACGGCACACACGTCAATGACACGATCGCGACAATCGCGCGCGGAACGGTTTTGTCCGTGATGCCGTGTACGGCCGACAGCGGGGCGTTGTAGATCCGGGCCCGCGCTCGGCTGCTGTTGTTCGCCGCGAAAAGCAGCCGAGCGTGGGCTCGGCTCTACAGAAGAGGCGGGCTACCTTGCGCCGTCCAGCGCCTGCCGCAGCGCGGCCACGGTCGCGGTGGCGGTCTGGCTCCAGTCCGGGTCCAGGCCGCGCAGGGCCGGGTTCTGGAACTGCATGGCCGAGCGGCGCAGGCCTTTTGCGGACGCGTGCAGTTCGGTACAGCCCGTCTGCCGCGCGACGGTTGCGATGTTGCCCGGGGCCAATCCGGCACCTGCCATCACCGTGATACGCCCGGCCGCCTGGGTGACCAGCGCCGCCAGCACATCGGCACCGGCCTCGGCGCTGACCTGGCCGCCGGAGGTCAGCACGCGCTGGCAGCCCAGCCCGATCACCTGCTCCAGCGCCACCGGCAGGTCGCGGGCAGCATCAAAGGCGCGGTGGAAGGTCACCTGCAACGGCCCGGCCGCCTGCATCAGTTCACGGCACAACGCCACGTCAACGCCGCCCTGCACGTCCAATGCACCAATCACCACGCCATCGCAGCCCAGCGCGCGGCACTGCGCGATGTCACGCAGCATCAGTTCGGTTTCCAACGCGTTGTAGTGGAAATCACCCGGGCGCGGGCGCACCAGTACGAACAGCGGAATCGACAGGCGTTCGCGGGCAATCGCGATGGTGGCAAACGACGGCGTGGTGCCACCCTCGGCCAGATTGTCGAACAGCTCGATGCGGTCGGCCCCGCCGGCCTGCGCCGCCAACGCCGAGGCCAGCGAGTTGCTGGCGATCTCCAGGGTCAGCCGCGTGCTCACGCCTGGGTGCTCGCATAGATCGACGGCGAATCGCGCAGGTCATCCTGGCGCTGCGCATCGCACACGGCGTAGACGAAGCCGCGATGCAACGCGTAGGCGCCCACCTCGCCCTGCTTGTTCATGGCCAGGAAGCACACCTGCAGGGTCTTGCTCGCCTCCGGCCGCTTGCGCACCACACGGTCGATTGCCTCGCGGCAGGCCTGTGCCGGCGAGCGCCCCTGGCGCATCAGCTCGACCACCAGGAACGAGGCGGCGTTGCGGATCATCTCCTCACCCACGCCCGAGGCGGTGGCCGCACCCACTTCGTTGTCGACATACAGGCCGGCACCGATGATCGGGCTGTCGCCCACGCGTCCGTGCAGTTTCCAGGCCATCCCACTGGTGGTGCAGGCACCGGCCAGATGGCCCTTGGCGTCCAGTGCCAGCATGCCGATGGTGTCGTGGTTGTCGCTGTTGCCGGGAATACCCCGGCGCTCGGCATTGATCTGCGGCTGGTACTTCTCGGTCTTCAGCCACTCGCGCCAGGCCGCCTCGGCCTGCGGCGTCAGCAGGTGCTTGCGCTCGAAACCCTGCTGCACCGCGAACTGCTGCGCGCCCTCGCCCACCAGCAAAACGTGCGGGCTGTTTTCCATCACTTTGCGGGCCACCGACACCGGATGCAGGATGTCGACCAGCGCGGCCACCGCACCACAACGGCCATCGCCATCCATGATGCTGGCATCCAGGCTCAGCACGCCATCGCGATCCGGGTTGCCGCAATGACCGACGGTGGGGTTGCACAGCTCGCTCTCGGCCCAGCGTGTGCCCGCTTCCACCGCATCCAGCGCGCTGCCGCCCTGCGCCAGCACCTTCCATGCGGCCTGGTTGGCCGGCACGCCGAAGTCCCAGGTCGAAACCACCTTGGCCCCACCCTGCGTGCGTGCCTGCACGCCCGGCAAAGCCGCCATGCCTGCGGCCAGTGCACCGGCCTGCAGGAACTGCCTGCGATCCACCATCTTCCCCTCCCAGTCTGCAATGCACGGCCGGCCCGATGCCGGTCGTGCCGATCAGTCGTGCGTGGGCTGTCGTGCGGCGTGCCAGACCGCTGCACCGAGTACGCCCAGCTGGCCGTGCTCCACGCGCCATACCGGCACCTGGCGCAGCACCTCGGTCAGCACGCCCTTGTTGAGGAAGCGCTCACGGAAGCGGCCATCGGCCAGGAAATCCTGCACGTGCGCGGCAATGCCTCCGGCCAGGTACACCGAGCGTGCACCGACGGCGATCGCTGCGTCGCCGGCCAGGCTGCCCAGCCAGGCGCAGAACACCTGCAGCGTCTCCACCGCCAGCGCGTCTTCACCGCTGCGGGCGGCACCGATCAGTGCTTCGGTACTGGTCCACACCGGGGTGACGCCGCGCAGCTCGCACAGGCACGGATACAGGTTCATCAGGCCACTACCGGACAGCACGCGCTCGTTGTCCACGTGCGCCCAGCGCTGCAGCAACTTGCCCAGCACCTGCAGTTCCAGCGCGTTGCCGGCGCCAAGCGCGGCGTGGCCGATCTCGCTGGCCAGCACCGGGCGCTCGCCATCGGCAAAGCGCAGTGCGGCGCCCAGGCCGGTGCCCGCGCCCAGCACCAGCGCCGGGAACGCCTGTGCCGGATCGGCGTCGCCGTTCAGTGGCATCAGGGTTTCCGGCTGCAGGTACGGGATGGCCAGCGCCACCGCTTCGAAATCATTGATCAGCTGCAGTTCGTGCAGCCCGGACTGCGCGCGGGTGGCCGACAGCGAGACCGTCCACGGCAGGTTGGAATTGATCAGTACATCGCCATCGAGCAGGCCGGCGATGGCCACAACCGCAGTCTGCACCGGCTGGCCAACGCCTGCGGTGAAATCGGCCAGGATCGCTGCCAGGCTGGGGTGCTCGGCGCAGGCGTAGGTGCGATGGCTGCCCAGCAGCGGCGCCTGGCCAGGTTGGGTTTCAGCCAGCGCAATGCGGGCGAAGGTGCCGCCGACATCGGCGACCACCAGACTGCGCGGAGGACCGCCGCGGGCGGAGTCGGAGGAAACCGGGGACGCTGCTGCGATGGTCACGCTGGCCTGCTTGGATCGATTGAATCGCCCCGATTCTCAGGCATCGGGGCGGCTTTGCCTAGCACGCCGATGATTCAGGTTGGCCTACATGCCTTCCTGTTCGGCCACCTGCACGCCATCCACCAGCACGCGCAGGCGCTGCGGGCGGAAGCCGGCGAACAGCAGCGGCCGGGTGCGTTCTACCAGCACTTCATGGCCAGCAATGTGGCGCAGCCACGACTGTACCAGCGAGAAGGAGAAGTGCGTGCCCGGATGCAGCGGATGCTGCACCCAGACCTTCTCGGTGGCGCTCTGCAGCAGCATCGCGCCGGTGAACCAGTGGCGGCTGAGGGTCACCGGCGTGGTGCCGGCCATGAAGCGGATATCCATGCGGGGTCCTTTCGCTGGGGCCGTGATGCGGAGGTCAGGGCTGGGCAGTCTGCAGGCTGTAGCGGGTGGTGGCGGTGAACACCGCACCGTCAGGCTGGGTGGAGCGTACTTCGACCTTGTGGCTGCCCACCGCCAGATCGGTCGGCAGCGCGCCACGCCACAGGTGCGGCGATGCGGTGGCCTCCGGCGAGCGGTCGTAGCCACGCAGGCTGTCAGCCAGATCGTCGGCCACGTTCTCCATCATCAGGCGCGGATCGGGCTGGCTGACCTGCTTCATCGGCTGCCAGGCGCCGCCATCGACGCGGTACTCGACCACGCTGGCATCCTCACCCATGTAGACGTTGGCATAGATGCCCCACGCCGGGTAGGCCCCCTGGCGCAGCACCTTCGGCGCATGCAGGCCGATCTGCTCGCTGGCCGACTTGCCCGCCACGCGGTACTGCAGTTTGTAGCTGCCATTGCCGGCCACGTCGAGCAATGCATAGCCCTTCGGCGTGCCATCGCTCATGGTGCTGTCCGGCACGCCGGCGGCATTCTTCACACCCGACCAGAACGCACCGCAGTTGGCACCCACGTTGTATTCGTGCAGCGGCTTGCCGCCGTTCCAGCCGTCGGCCTTGCCGTGGTAGACGTGCTGCTGGGTGTGGCTGTGGCCGCTGAGCACCAGCACGTTGCGGAAGTCCTTCAACAGGTCGAACAGGCGCTGACGGTCAGCATGGCGGAAGGTCTCGCGTCCCGGCGCGGCGTCGAACAGCGGGATGTGCATGCCCAGCACCAGCAGGCGGTCCTTGTGCAGGCCCTTCAGGTAGCTGGCGAGGAAGGCGAACTGGTCTTCGCGCAGTCCACCGACATACTTCGGCTTGGCCTTGGGGTCGTACACCACGTCATCGAGGAACACGAAACTGGCGCCCCCCTCTTCCACCGCGTAGGTGTCCGGGCCATAGATGTTGCGCCAACTGTCCAGCGAGTGCTCATCGCTGGCGGCATCGAAGTCGAGGTCGTGGTTGCCCGGCACATGGAACCACGGCACGCCAAGTCCGGTGGTGACCTTGTTGATCGCCGGATACAGGGTCAGGTCATCATTGACGATGTCACCCAGGGTGGTGCCCATGCGCGCCCTGGTCTGACCGACCAGCGGCGCCACGATCGACTGCTGGTAGTAGCCGATGTCCTTCAGGCTGGCGGTCTGCGAATCGGTGAACACCAGCATCTGGAAACCACGGCGGCTGTCATGGCGATCCGACTGCAGGGCGAAATCCCAGTTGCGGGTGACGTCGCTGGTGGCGGCGATACCGCCGTACTTCAGCGCCGGCGAGCCGTTCGGGCGGTAGTGGCGCCAGAACGAGGGCAGGCCATCGGCCGCCTTCGGGAACGAATACGCATCGGGCTTGATCACGAACACGGTCTGGCCATCGCGCACCGGCAGGCTGTAGCTGCCGTCGGCGGCGGTCTTGACGATGGCCTCGCCATTGGAGACCTGCACCCCGGCCAGGCCCGGATCGGTCGCGCCGCGCCCCGGCCGGCCGTCGCGCTCCAGATAGACCTTGCCGGTGACCACGGTGTCCGCGGCCCAGGCCGGCGAGGTCAGCAACAGGCAGCACAGCCACGCGGCAGGCAGTTTCATGGGAGAGATCCAGCAGAAAGAGACGCGGTATTGTAGAGCCGAGCCATGCTCGGCTGCATTGCAGGACGGTAGTGCCGGCCGCTGGCCGGCAACCCTCAGATGCCAGGCGAGCATGAGTTGCCGGCCAACGGCCGGCACTACCGCACCTCAACGATGGCGCATTTCCAGCACCGCCCGCGCATCCTCCAGCGACAGCCCGCGCGCGCGCAGCAGCACCAGCAGGTGGTACAGCAGGTCCGAAGCCTCGCCCAGCAGCGCCTCGTCATCCTGCGCCACCGCCGCCAAGGCGGTCTCCACGCCCTCCTCGCCCACCTTCTGCGCGATGCGGCGGATGCCGCCCTCGAACAGGCTGGTGGTGTAGCTGCCCGGTGGCCGCTGCGCCTCGCGCATCGCCACCAGCTGGCCCAGCCCGCCCAGGAAGTCCTTCGGCGCGCCATCGAAGCAGCTCTCCGCACCGGTGTGACAGGTCGGCCCGGCCGGGCGTGCCATCACCAGCAGCGTATCGGCATCGCAGTCCACGCTGATCGACTGCACCACCAGCACGTTGCCGGACTGCTCGCCCTTGGTCCACAGCCGCTGCTTGCTGCGGCTGAAGAAGGTCATGTGGCCGATGGCCAGCGTGGCCGCCAGCGATTCGGCGCTGACATAACCGAGCATCAGTACCTGCAGGGTATCGGCATCCTGCACCACCGCCGGCAGCAGGCCGTCGCCCTTGCCCCAGTCCAGCGCCTGCAATGCGTCCAATGACGGCCTGATTTCAATAGACATCCCGCACCTCGATCTGCTGTCCGCGCAGGTAGCGCTTCAATTCTGGAATGGCAATGGCACCGCTGTGGAACACACTGGCCGCCAGCGCGCCGTCGACGTCGGCCTGGTCGAAGGCTTCGGCAAAGTGCTCCATCGCGCCGGCACCGCCAGAGGCGATCAACGGTACCTGGCACAGTGCCCGCGCCTGTTGCAGTTGCACGACATCGTAGCCACGGCGCACGCCATCGCTGTCCATGCAGTTCAGCACAATCTCACCGGCGCCCCGCCGTTGCGCCTCGACAATCCAGTCCAGGGTGCGCAGTGGCACCGCCTGGGTCTTGTCCGGGTCCCCGCTGAAGCGGCGCACCCGCCACTGTCCATCGGTCTCGCGTACCGAGTCGACACCGACCACCACGCATTGCACGCCGAACTCGTCGGCCAGTTCAGTGATCAGTTCCGGACGGCCCAACGCCGGCGAGTTGATCGACACCTTGTCGGCACCGGCGAACAGCACGCGACGCGCGGTTTCCACGCTGTCGATGCCACCGGCCACGCAGAACGGAATGTCGATCAGCCGCGCGATGCGCTCGATCCAGGCCACGTCCACTGAACGCGCCTCGGGGCTGGCGCCGATGTCATAGAACACCAGCTCGTCGGCGCCCTGGTCACGGTAGCGCTGCGCCAGCTCGGCAATATCGCCCATGTCGACGTGGTCGCGGAAACGCACGCCCTTGACCACGCGGCCATCGCGCACGTCCAGGCACGGAATGATGCGCCGGCTCAACATGCCAGTGCCTCCGCCAGGTCCATGCGCTGCTCCAGCAGCGCCTTGCCAAGGATCGCGCCACCGCAGCCTGCACGTCGCGCTTCGGCAACGTCGGCCACGTCACGGATGCCGCCGGAAGCCTGCACCGCCACGCCCGGCAGCAGCGCCGACAGGTGCTGGTAGAGGCTGATGTTGGGCCCGGCCAGCATGCCGTCGCGGGCGATGTCGGTGCACAGCAGGTGGCGCATGCCGGCGCGTGCGTAGCGCTGAGCCAGAACGTCCAGGGTCACCCCGGCGTTCTCGGTCCAGCCGTGCACCGGCAGCTGCCACTGGCCCTGTGCATCCTGGCGGGCGTCAAGCGCAATGGTGATGCGTTCGGCGCCGAACTCCTCCAGCCAGCCCACCACCTCATCGGGACGGCGCACGGCCAGCGAGCCGACCACTACGCGACCGGCGCCGGCATCGAGGATGCGCGCCACGTCGTCGCGACCGCGCACGCCACCGCCGGTCTGCACCTGCAGCGGCGTCTGCGCACGGATCGACGCGAGCAGCGGCGCAAGGGTGTAGCCACCGGCACGCGCAGCGTCCAGGTCGACCAGATGCATCCACTGCGCGCCCTGCGCAGCAAAGGCCTGCGCGCGCGGCAGGGCGTCGTCGCCATACGAGGTTTCCTGCGCGTAGTCGCCCTGGCGCAGCCGCACCACGCGGCCATCCCGGATATCCAGCGCGGGGTAAACGATGAAACTCATGCAGCCGTGCCCTCGAGGAAGTTGCGCAGCATCAGCGAGCCGGTCTCGCCGGAGCGCTCGGGGTGGAACTGTGCGCCGTAGTAACGCCCCTGCTCCACCACGGCAGTGAACAGGCCACCGTGGTCGCAGGCAGCGACAGTGTGGGTATTGAGTGGTGCCGCATAGCTGTGCACGAAGTAGGCGCTGGCGCGCTCCGGCACACCGCGCAGCAGCAGCGATTCGCGCAGCGGCAGCAGCCGGTTCCAGCCCATGTGCGGCACGCGGATGCCGCAGGCCGGCACCAGCTTGCGCACCACGCCGGGAATCAGCCCCAGTGTCTCCACACCCGCTTCCTCGGAGCGTTCGAACAGCAGCTGCATGCCGAGGCAGATACCCATCAGCGGCACCTCCAGTCGCTGCAGCGATTCCACCAGGCCCTGCGCGTGCAGGCGCTGCATGCCGGGACCGGCGGCGCCGACACCGGGCAGGATCACCCGCTGCGCGCCGATCAGGCCGTCCGCATCGCGCACCAGCCGCACCGTCGCACCCAGACGCTCCAATGCATAGCGCACCGAGCCCAGGTTGGCACCGCCGGCATCGATCAGCGCGACGTCGCTCACAACGCCCCCTTGGTGGAAGGCAGCGCGGTGCCCTGCCGGGCCAACGCCGGACGCAGCGCACGCGCCAGCGCCTTGAAGCAGGCCTCGACCTTGTGGTGATCGTTGTCGCCGCGCACCTGCAGGTTGAGGTTCAGGCCACTGGCGTCGCACAGCGAGCGGAAGAAGTGCGGCACCAGCTCGGTCGGCATATCGCCCACGCGCTCACGCTTGAACTCACCTTCGAACACGAAGTACGGCCGGCCGCTGAAATCCAGTGCGGCGCTGGCCAGCGTCTCGTCCATCGGCAGGGTGAAGCCGTAGCGGCCAATGCCGCGCTTGTCGCCCAGCGCCTCGCGCAGCGCCTGGCCCAATGCGAGCCCGGTGTCCTCGATGGTGTGGTGCTCGTCGATGTGCAGGTCACCCTCGGTCTGGATGTCCAGCGCGAAGCCACCATGCTTGCCGATCTGCTCCAGCATGTGGTCGAAGAACGGCAGTCCGGTGGAGATGCGCGCATCGCCCACACGATCCAGATCGAGTTCTACGCGGATCTTCGTTTCTTTCGTATTGCGCTGGACCACGGCGGTACGCGGCGCGTCGGCCAGCGCGTGGGCAATGCCCGCCCAGTCCCACTCGCCACCAAACTGTTCGGTGCGCAGCTGGAAACCACGGATATTGAGGTTGTCGGCGAACTGCAGGTCGGTGATGCGGTCACCCACCATGCCCGAACGCGCCCAGTCGATGCTGCGGTCCTGCAGGTAGGCGGTCATCAGGCCGATGCCCGGCTTGCGGGTCGGCGCATTGTCCTGCGGCCAGCTGCAATCGATCAGCACGTCACGGAAGGTAATGCCCTGGCTCTCGAAAATCTGCAGCATCAGCTCGTTGGGACCGTCGAAGCTGGCACGTGGGTAGCTGTCGCTGCCCAGGCCATCCTGGTTGGTGACGATCACGAACTGGTAACCGGCATCCTGCAGCTTCAGCAGCGCCGGGATCACCTGCGGCACGAAGCGCAGTTTCTCGTAGGCGTCGATCTGGAAATCGGACGGCTCCTCGATGAGGGTGCCGTCGCGGTCGATGAACAGGATCGGGGTCATGCTGCGGCCCTCCGCGCCGACAGGGCCGCAAGCACGCGGTCATTCTCTTCTGGGCTGCCGATGCTGATGCGCAGCGCATCACCCAACTGCGGCGCGGCGCGCTGGTCCCGCACCACCACGCCCGCAGCCAGCAGCGTATCGAACGCGGCCTGGGCATCGGAGAAGCGGACCAGCAGGTAGTTGCCGGCCGAGGCATACACCCGGCACACGCCGGGCAGGCCGGCCAGGGCTGCACGCAGGCGCTCGCGCTCGGCGATCACCGTGGTCACGCGCTCGGCGGTGCGTGCCAGCGCGGCCGGCTGCAGTGCCTGCACGGCCAGTTCCGCGCACGGCGTCGGCACCGGGTACGGCGCCTGGCAGCGACGCAGCAGGGCAATCAGCTCCGGGGCAGCGATCAGCGTGCCAATGCGGGCGGCCGCGAGCGCGTGCGCCTTCGACAGCGTGCGCAGCACCGCCAGATTGGCGTGCGCGACCAGCAACGTGGTCGCCGACGGCCGTTGTGCATACTCGACATAGGCCTCGTCCACCACGACCAGCGCCTGCCCGCGCAGCGCAACCGCCACGCGCTCGACCTCATCCAGGGCGATGTCAC
Source organism: Stenotrophomonas sp. GD03819 (assembly GCF_029841665.1). Classification (NCBI taxonomy): domain Bacteria; kingdom Pseudomonadati; phylum Pseudomonadota; class Gammaproteobacteria; order Lysobacterales; family Lysobacteraceae; genus Stenotrophomonas; species Stenotrophomonas sp. GD03819. Next base: position 92,595 of record NZ_JAOCEW010000015.1, on the reverse strand, counting down.
TGCCGGCCGGGTTCGACGGCGCACACAGGAACACCAGCTTGGCACCCTGCGCCTTGGCCGCGTCGATCACCGCATCCAGATCGGTGCGCAGTCCATCCTCGCCGTCCACCAGCGGCACTTCGATCAGCGGGGCGCCCTGCAACCGCGCACACACGGCGTACATGCCGAACACCGGCGGCGTGACCAGCACGTCATCACGACCGGGCACGCACAGCGCGCGCACCAGCAGATCGATCGCCTCGTCACTGCCCCGCCCGACCAGCAGCTGCTGCGGCTGCACGCCATACAGTGCGGCCAGGCCTTCACGCAGCGCCAGCGGTTGCGGTTCGGGATAGCGCCGGCTGCTGCCATCAGCATCGGCCGGATTGGCCCAGGCCGACTCATTGGCGTTCAACCAGACCTCGCCCTGCATCGCCGCGCTGCGCGCCGAGCTGTAGCCAGCGAACGCCTGCAGATCCGGGCGCACCAGTGCCAGCACGTCATCAATGGCGGCGCTCATGCGGCGGCCTCCATGCGCAGGGCAACCGCACGTTCGTGCGCGTCCAGGCCTTCAGCGCTGGCGATGATGCGTGCGCAGCCGCCGATTGCGGCCAGGCCGGCGGCGCTGGCGCTCTGCACGCTGATCAGGTTCTGGAAGCTGGCCACGCTCACGCCGCTGTAGGCACGTGCGGCACCCGCGGTGGGCAGCACGTGGTTGGTGCCGCTGCAGTAGTCGCCCAGTGCTTCGGGGGTGAAGTCCCCCAGGAACACCGAGCCGGCCGCCTGCACCTGGTCCAGCCAGTCGCGCGGCTGGCGCAGCGCCAGGATCAGGTGCTCGGGCGCATAGCGGTTACTGATCGCAAAGGCTTCATCCAGCAAATCGACCTGGATCAACCGCGAAGCCGACAATGCCTGGCGCGCGATCTGCTGGCGCGGCAGCAGGGCCACCTGGCGCTCCACTTCGGCCTCGACCGCCGCCAGCATCGCGGCATCGTCGGTCAGCAGAAGGACCTGCGAATCCGGGCCATGCTCGGCCTGCGACAGCAGATCGGCAGCCACGAACGCCGGATTGGCACCCGCATCGGCGATCACCAGCACTTCCGACGGGCCGGCCGGCATGTCGATGGCGGCGGCGCCGTCCTGTGCGACCTGCTGCTTGGCTTCGGTGACGAAGCTGTTGCCGGGCCCGAACAGCTTGTCGCAGGCCGGGATGGTGGCGGTGCCATAGGCCATCGCGGCAATCGCCTGCGCGCCGCCCAGCTTGAACACGCGCTGCACGCCGGTCAGGCGCGCGGCCACCAGCACCGCCGGATCGGCAGTCCCGTCGGCGCGCGGCGGCGTGCACAGCACCACCTGCGGGCAACCAGCTAGTTGCGCCGGCACGCCCAGCATCAACGCGGTGGACGGCAACGGCGCACTGCCTGCCGGTACGTACAGGCCGACCCGGCCGATCGGCCGCAGCATGCGTTCGCAGACCACGCCCGGTGCGGTCTCCACGGCATAGCCCTTGCCCATGCCAGCCTCATGGAAGCGCGTGATGCGCTCGGCAGCTTCGACCATCGCCTGGCGCAGTTCGGCCGGCACCGCCGCTTCGGCGGCCGCGAAATCGTTTTCGGATACTTCAAAGGAGACCAGCTCGACACCGTCGAAACGTGCGGTGATCGCACGCAGCGCGTCGTCACCCTGTTCGCGTACTTCTGCAATCAGCGTGGCCACCGCGTCACGGGTCTGCTGCGCCACGGTCTGCACCGGGCGGGTCAATGCCGCGCTACGCGCGGCCTCATCAAGTCGGGACCAGATCAGACGGTTCATGCCAGCGATCGCTCCACGCTCAACACCATCAGGCCCTGCGCGCCAGCGCGCTCCAGTTCTTCCATGCGCTGCCAGCTCAACGGGCCGGGGCACATGGTCTGCAGGCGCAGCGCACCGCCATCGGCCGGCAGCCGCACCAGCGGCTCGGCATCGGCCAGCAGCTGTGCCAGCGCATCCACGCGGTCTTCGCTGGCGCGGAACATCAGCAGCTTGCGGTCCTGGCGCTGCACCACGCCGTCGAGACGGCGCAGCAGCATCGCCCGCAGCGACGCGCGTGCGTCATCCGGCACCCGCACCGCGCCCGCCAGCACCGCCTCGCTGTCGAGCAGGTTGTGCACCGGGGTCAACTGGTTGGCGCGCAGCGTGGCGCCGCTGGAGACCAGGTCGCAGATCAGGTCTGCGGTACCGAGGCGTGGCGCGATCTCCACCGAACCGGACAGCTCGACCACCTGTGCATCCACGCTCTGCTCGGCCAACCACTGCTTGAGGATGGCCGGGTAGCTGGTGGCGATGCGGGTGCCGGCCAGCTGCGCCGGACCCTGCCACTGCCATTCCTCGGGCACCGCCAGCATCAGCCGGCACTGGCCGAAGCCCAGCCCGCGCAGCGCCTGGTAGGCATCAGGCAGGCCGATCTGACGGCGGGCCGCGGCCTGTTCGTCCAGCTCATTGCGGCCGACGATGCCGAGGTCGCAGACGCCGTCGGCGATCAGGCCGGGGATGTCGTCGTCGCGCACCAGCAGCAGGTCCACCGGCAGCGATTCGCCGTAGCAGAACAGCTTGTCGCGGCTCTCGCGCCAGCTCAGGCCGCAGGCACTGAGCAGGTTGCGGGCGGGTTCGGCCAGCCGGCCACTCTTCTGGATGGCGATACGCAACCGGTCTCGTGCCGGCGCTGCCTGGGTTGCACTCATGGGGGAGGTCTCGAAGTTCGGAACGGGGCGCGGATCAGCGCGAAGCAAGGCGGTCGATGGCGGCGGCATAGCCTCGATGGCCATGCTCAAGCGTTCGCGCCACCCGTCCGGTGGTGGTCACGCTGACGCCGGTGCGCTCGTGGATCTCGCGGTAAGGCACGCCCTGCTGCAGCAGCGGCACCACTTTCCAGCGGTCGGCCATGGCCTCCAGCTCGGCCGGGGTGCACAGGTCGCGCAGGAAGGCCTCCACCTGCTCCGGCTCGCGCAAGGCGGCAAAGGCCCGGGCCAGGGTTTCCAGGTCGGCCTTCGGGTCTTTGGCGGCAATCTCGGGGCGGGCTTTCACGGGGTCGTTTCCATGCATCAATGTAATAGCGCGTTAGTACATTAGCGCATTCTTGCGCAGTGCGTCAAATCGTGGATTGGGTTGGGGTACGGCAGGGCTGCGCCCTGCACCCGCAGAGGCAACGTCTACGTCAAAAGAAAGGCATCCCAAGGGTTGGCGGGGCAGGTCCGGTCGAGGGGGACGCTGCAACTACCCCTCCGGGGCCCGGCCCAGCCGCTGGCGGCTGTGCGTTCGGGCGCTTGCGAAGCAGTGCTTCGCAAGCAAAGCGCCCTCACCCATGTAGCTCGGTCGCCGCTTGCTCGTGTGCGCTGTTCTGCGCACACGGCAAGACCGGGGCTGGGCATCCCGCCCAACCCGCCCGAGGCATCCCCGGGCCCATGCGGCTCACGCCCCCTCAACCGGACCCACCCCGCCTTCGACAGTTGGCCGCGAGCTGTCGGGACGGCCGAGGCCCGGAAACGAGAACGCCCACCGGGTGGTGGGCGTTCTCGTGGCGTGTTGGCGCGCGGCCAACCGGCCGTTACATCACCTTCGACTGCTCCAGCTCGACCTGCAGGGTGCTGGCCAGCTCGTCGCGGGAGACTTCGAACTGCTGCTCGCGCACCAGGTCCTTCACCGCCACCACGCCGCGCGTCAGTTCGTCCTCACCGGCCAGCACCACGAAGCGGATGCCGGCCTTGGCGGCGTACTGGAACTGCTTGCCGATCTTCTTCGGCTCCATCTGCACTTCGGTGTTGATGCCACCGGCACGCAGGCGACGCGCGATGTCCAACGACTGCGGCATGCCCTGCTCGTCCATCAGCGCCACCAGCGCCTGCACGCTGCTGGCTTCGATCCCGTCAATGAGGCCGGCCTCGCGCAGCTGCCAGAACAGGCGCGACAGGCCGATGGAGATGCCCACGCCCGGCAACTTGGACTTGCTGTAGTGGCTGGCCAGGTCTTCGTAGCGGCCGCCCGAGCAGATCGAGCCGATCTGCGGGTGGTCGGTCAGCGTGGTCTCGTAGACGGTGCCGGTGTAGTAGTCCAGGCCGCGCGCAATGGAGAAGTTCAGGCAGTACGCGGTTTCCGGCACGCCCAGCGCCTGCACCAGCTGCAGCACTTCGCGCAGTTCGGCCACGCCGGTACGCAGGATCTCCGAAGAACCGGCGTCGGCTTCAAGCGTTGCCAGCTGCGCCAGCGCATCGGCATGGCCCTGCGAACGCACGGCCACGAATGCCAGGATCTTCTCGACCTGTTCGGCCGGGATGTTGAAGCCCTCGCCCACCAGCGTCTCGCGTACGTAATCGGCGCCGCGCTTGTCCAGCTTGTCCACTTCGCGCAGAACCGCCAGCTGGCGCTCGCCTTCGGCCACGCCCAGGCTCTCGAAGAAGCCGCGCATCAGCTTGCGGTTGTTCAACTGGATGCTGAAGTCACCGATGCGCAGTTCCGAGAACACCGCGTGGATGACCGCCAGCACTTCGGCGTCGTACCGCACGCTCAGGCTGTCCTTGCCGATCACGTCGATATCGCACTGGTAGAACTCGCGGAAACGGCCGCGCTGGGCACGCTCGCCACGGTAGACGCGCTGCATCTGGTAGCGGCGGAACGGGAAGGTCAGTTCGTGCTCGTGCTCGGCCACGTAGCGTGCCAGCGGCACGGTCAGGTCGAAGCGCAGCGCCATCTCCGGCAGCGAACGGTCGCCCGATTCGGCCGCATTGGCCAGCGCACCGGTGGACTGCACGAAGTACACCTGGCGCTCGGTCTCGCCGCCGGATTTGGTTAGCAGCACATCGGACAGCTCGAACACCGGCGTCTCCACCGGCAGGAACCCGAAGCGCTCGTAGTTGCGGCGGATGACGTCCAGCATGCGCTGGAACGCAATCTGCTCGCGCGGCAGCAGTTCAAGGGTGCCGGGCGGGGTACGGGGCTTGATCACGGGCGGAACTCCTGCTGGAACGGGACGTGGGAGGGGGCGACATTCTAGCGCCCCCGCCTCGGGCAGGGTCGAACGGCCGCTTGAAGTATCATAAGGCCCTCCCCGCCCGCGATACGCCCCCCCGCAACATGTCACGGCCATCCGGCGCTCCGCCCGCCACCAACGATCCCGCCTCGCCGTCCTGCACCACGCTGGACTGCCTGCACTGCTCGGTTCGCCACCTTGCGGTGTGCTCGGCGCTGTCGCCCGATGAAGTGCAGGCGCTGGAACAGGTCACCGTCTCGCAGCAGGTCAGCATGGGCAGCACGCTGGCCCGCACCGGTGAAGAGCGCGACCATGTCTATACATTGACTGCCGGCGCACTGCGCCTGGTGCGCACCCTGGCCGACGGCCGCCGCCAGATCAACGGCTTCGTGCTGCCCGGCGACTACCTGGGCCTGAGCGGCAGCGACCACCACCGCTACGACATCGAGGCCATCGCCGACAGCCGGGTATGCCGCGTCGCGCTGCCACAGATGAAAGCCCTGCGCAGCCGTTTCCCGCACTTGGAGCGCAAGCTGCTGCAGCGCGCCTGTCAGGAACTGGATGCCGCGCAGGACGCCGCGCTGGCGCTGGCACGCCTGCAGCCGGCCGAGAAGCTGGCCGATTTCCTGCTGCGCCTGGCCGCGCGCGAGGCCAAGCTGGGCGGCGACGGCCTGCGCGTGTCGCTGCCGATGGGCCGTGGCGATATCGCCGACCATCTGGGCCTGACCATGGAAACGGTCAGCCGCACCTTCACCAAGCTGCGCCAGCAGGGGCTGATTGCCCTGCCCCACCTGAACGTGGTGGAGATCCTCGACGAGGATGGGCTGCGCACGCTGGCCGGTGAAGGGTTGATCTGACCGCATCGCGGTTGGTGGGGTTGCCGGCCAGCGGCCGGCACTACCCGTGTTGCGCGAAGGGCATTGTAGAGTCGAGCCATGCTCGACTCATCGCGCCGTGCGCGAACAACAGCCGAGCATGGCTCGGCTCTACATGGGAGCCAACACCTCACGCAACGCCGCGTAATCGGCGGCCAACGGTTCGGCGTGCGCCGGCCGCTGCAACAACGCATCCAATGCAGGCGGCACGGCCACGGGTTCGCCGATCAACGGTTCGACCACAGCCTCGAACTTGGCCGGATGGGCGGTAGCCACCACCGCCCAGTCACCCTTGGCACCACGCGCGCGCAGGTCCTGCAGCACCTTCACCGCCGTCGCCGTGTGCGGGCAGAACAGTTCGCCACTGCTGGCATACGCTGCGGCAATCGTGGCGCGGATGGTCACGTCGTCCACCGCGAACGCACGGAACGCAGCGCGCAGCTCGGCATCATCTCCGTGGTAAAGCCAGCGCAGGCGTTCGAAGTTGCTTGGCGCCCCTACGTCCATTGCATTGGCCACGGTGGCCACACTGGCCTGCGGCTGGTAGTCGCCGCCGCTGAAGTACGCTGGCAGTATCACATTGGCATTGGTGGCCAGCACGATCTGTCCGATCGGCACACCCAGCGCACGCGCCAGCACCGCAGCCATTGCGTTGCCAAGGTTGCCGGTCGGCACCACCAGGTTGAGCCGGCGACGGGTTTCAGCATGATGGGTCAGTGCCGCATGCGCGTAGTAGCTCATTTGCGGCAGCAGGCGGCCCAGGCTGATGCTGTTGGCCGAGCTCAGCGGCACCTGTGCCTGTAGTTCGCGGTCAGCCAGCGCCTGCTTGACCATGGCCTGGCAGTCGTCGAAGGCACCGGCCACGCGCAGCGCCTGGATGTTGTCGCCGAAACAACCGAGCTGGTGCGCCTGCCGCGGTGACACGCGGCCATCCGGATACAGCACCACCACGCGCACGCCCGGCTGGCGATGGAACGCCGCCGCCACTGCAGCACCGGTATCGCCGGACGTGGCGACAACAATGGTCAGATCGCGGTCCTTACCGGCCTGCAGCCGCGACAGCGTTCCCGCCAGGAAGCGCGCACCGATATCCTTGAACGCCGCCGTCGGCCCATGGAACAGCTCCAGCACATGGTCACCGCCGCCCAGTGGACGCAGCGGCACCGGAAAGTCAAACGCCTCGCGGCAGATCGATGGCAGCGCTGCCTCCAGAGCATCACCTGCGAAGAACGGTGCCAGCAGATCGGCGGCGGTATCGGCCAGCGTTGCGCCGGCCTGCAGCTCACGTGGCGCCGGCAGCACCTGCGGAACATACAGCCCACCATCGGGCGCCAATCCTGCAGCGATCGCCGCACTGAGGCCGACGGACGGGGACTGGCCGCGGGTCGAAACAAATTGCATGGGTTGGGTATCCAGTAAAGGGGAAGGATTCAGCACAAGCGGGCTCCCGGTGCATCCAGCGGCGACACCCAGGCATCGCTGTCGAAACCGGCGGCGGCGAATGCCGCCTGCACCGGTGCGGCAGCGGCGCGGGCGTGGTCGGCGTCCTCGAACCAGGCGAACACGCTGGGGCCAGCGCCCGAAATGCCCGCGCCCATCGCATGCGCAGACAGCGCCGCATCGCGTGCGGCCTCGAAGCCCGCAATCAGGCCGGCGCGGCGAGGCTCCACCAGCACATCACGCAGGCCTGCGCGGACCAGCGCGGCGTCGCTGCGATGGCAGCCACTGAGTACCAGCGCAAGGTTCGCACTCTGTGCCACGAATTCGCCCAGCGCATAGCTGCCGTGCAGCGCCTGGCGTGCGCGGCGTGTTTCCAGTACCGCGTGCGGATGCACCAGCAGGCTGTGCCAGGTAGCCGGTACCGGAATCGGCAGCAGGCGGTCGGCCGTGCACAGTGCAAGCCCGCCCAGCAGCAATGGCCCCACGTTGTCACCGTGACGGCCACCACTGGCCACCGCCTCGCCATCCAGCGCAAACGGATACAGCGCCTCGCGCGTCAGCGGCGCATCCAGCAGTGCATTGGCGGCGACCAGCGCAGCGACGCACGACGCTGCCGAACCGCCCATGCCGGAGCCGAACGGAATGCCCTTGTCAATCTCCACCGCGAATCCGAAGTCCAGGGCCAGCCCTGCGCGAAGCGACATCAGCGCAGCACCTGCGGTGTTTCCAGCCGCATCCAGTGGCAGCTCAACCGCACTGCCACGTATCGCATCGATGCGCACCACCGGTTCATCGATGCGGCGCACGCTCACGGTATCGCCAACACCGGCAATGGCATGACCAAGAATGTCGAAGCCCACCGCCACGTTGGCCACCGACGCAGGCGCGAACGCACGTGCGATCACAGGCGCGCTCCTTCGCCGGCGGCCACCCGCAGCAGGTCGGCGAACACACCGGCCGCGGTCACTTCCGGGCCAGCGCCCGGCCCCTGCACCACCAACGGATTGTCGCAGTAACGGCGGGTACGGAACTGCACCACGTTGTCGGTCAGCCGCAGGTTGGCGAAGGCGTGATCGGCGGGCAGTTCCTGCAGGCCCACCGAGGCGCCGCCGGCACCCAGCTGCGCCACGTAGCGCAGCACCGCGCCACGCGCCCGCGCGTCCTGCAGGCGCTGAAGCAGGCTGGCATCGGACTCGCCCAGCCGCGCCATGAAGTCATCCACGCTGCCCTCGCGCAGCAGCGCCGGCACCAGGCTTTCCACCTGTACCTGTTCCAGGCTGAGTGCGTGGCCGGCCTCGCGCGCCAGGATCACCAGCTTGCGCGCCACGTCCACGCCGGACAGGTCATCGCGCGGGTCCGGCTCGGTGTAGCCCATCGACCGCGCCTGCGCGACCAGCTGCGAGAACGGCTGGCTGCCATCGAAGCGGTTGAACAGCCAGGCCAGCGTGCCGGAGAAGATGCCCTCGATCGCCAGCACTTCATCACCGGTATCAACCAGGTCACGCAGCGTGGTGATCACCGGCAGGCCTGCACCCACCGTAGCCTCGTAGCGGAAGCGTGCGCCACTTGCCGCCGCCGCGGCGCGGATGCGCTGGTAGCGCGGCAGCGGCCCGGCCCCGGCCTGCTTGTTCGGGGTGACCACATGGATGCCGGCCGCCAGCCAGCCCTCGTAGCGCTCGGCCACCTCGGCGCTGCCGCTGCAGTCGATCACCACCGCATGCGGCAGGTGCGCGGCCAGCAGGTGTTCGGTGAAGCGATCCAGATCGCTGCACTCGCCGGCGCCCTGCAGAGCCTCCCGCCAGTCGGCGTGCAGGCCGTCCACTTCCAACCGCATGCGCGAGCGTGAGGCCAGTGCACGCAGGCGCAGGTCGACATTGGCCTTGGCCAGCAGCTGCGGGCGGGCCGCCAGCAGCTGGTCCAGCAGTGCGGCACCGACATTGCCCGGCCCGATCACACCGACCGCGAAGGTCTGCGGCGACAGCCAGAAACCGGCATGCGCCGCGCGCAGCGCGCGGGTGGCATCGGCGCTGTCCACCGCGACCGAGATGTTGCGTTCGGACGAGCCCTGTGCGATCGCCAGGATGTTCACCTGCGCACGCCCCAGTGCCTCGAACAGGCGTGCGGCCACACCGGGCTGGCCGGCCATGCCGTCACCGACCGCCGCCAGTACGCTGACGCCCTCACTGACCTGCACGCGCTGCACCTGACCGACCGACAATTCGTGCGCGAACGCGTGCAGCAGCGCCTCGCGGCCACGCGCCGCTTCAGCAGCACGCACCACGCAGCAGATCGAATGCTCCGACGAACCCTGCGAGATCATCACCACCGACACCTGTGCCTGGCGCAGGGCCGCGAACACGCGCTCGGCCGTACCGGGTACACCGATCAGGCCGGTGCCTTCCAGGTTCAGCAGGGCCAGCCCGGGGCTCAGGGTCAGGCCCTTCACTGGCCCGCGCGGCGAGCGCTCGGCACTGATGCGCGTACCCGGATGTGCCGGCTGGAACGTGTTGCGGATGAAGATCGGCAGGCCCAGGCGGATTGCCGGCGACATCGTCTGCGGATGCACCACCTTGGCACCGAAGTAAGCCAGTTCGCAGGCTTCGTCGTAGCTCAGCGATTCCAGCTGCACGGCTTCAGGCACCAGCCGCGGGTCGGCCGACAGCACGCCGTCGACATCGGTCCAGATGTGCAGTTCATCGGCGTTGAACAGCGCGGCGAAGATCGCGCCGGAGTAATCGCTGCCGTTGCGGCCGAGGGTGGTGATACGGTCATCGCGATCACGCGCGACGAATCCGGTGGCAACCAGGCGCGATTGCGGGTGCTGCAGACGCCACTTGGCCAGGCGGTCGGCACTGGCTTCCCAGTCGACATCCACGCCCAGTTCACCGTGCCCAACCACCAGCACATCACGCGCATCGAGCACCGCACACTCTTCGCCCAACGCCCGCAGGTGGGTGCCAAGCAGCTGCGCGGAGAACACTTCGCCCAGGCCCTGCACGCGGTCCAGGACCTCGCGCGGCAGTTCACCGATCACCGCCAGCGCGGCCAGCACTTCGGCCAGCTGATCAAAGCGGGCGTCGATCCATTCGACCGTCTCGCCCACCTGCTCGCCCAACAGCGCCACGGCGGCGCCGCGATGGCGCGCGCGCAGCGCATGCCACGCTTCACGCCAGCTTTCATCACCCTTGGCCGCGAGCTGGGCCAGTTCGATCAGCGCGTCGGTGACGCCCTTCATCGCCGAGACGACAGTGACCTGGAGCGATTCGGGGCGGGCCAGCAGCAGGCCGGCAACATGGCGATAGCGTTCGGCATCGGCCACCGAGGTGCCGCCGAACTTGTGCACGACAGTGGACGGTGCAGCCAGTTCGGCCGGGGCAACGGGATGAGCGGGGGCGTGGGAAGACATGCAGACCTCGGCAGGAGGCCCCGTCGCATGCAGGTGTCGAGTTTCCCCGCCACCTGTATGGTGCGGGGCCGTGGTTTTCGGGAGTTACACGAAGACGACGGGCCGCACCAGGGCAGTGGTGACGGTGGTGGTGGTAATGGTGGTGGTGGCGACCGGCGCAGTCGAACGGCCCGCGGCGGCGGGGGCGATCAGGCTGGCGTGGGCGGCATCAAGAACCATGGCGTACAGAAAACACTGCGCGCCGGGCGGCTGTCAAGTGCTGCGATGCAAAAAACCATTGCGGCGATCATCGGCCAACGTGCGGGCATTTGGTTGCATCTGAGACCAAGCGGGCATCAGCACGCTTGACGAGCGCATTCAGCCGGCATGTTCGGCGATCGCCCGCGGCGTGCGGTGGGCATGCGCGCACCGCATCACGCCGGACAGCAGCAACACGATGGCCAGCGCTTCCAGCAGCGTCGGCCAGCGCTGCTGCCAGGCGAAGGCATACAGCAGCGCGAACAAAGTCTCGAACACGATCATCTGGCCGGTCAGGGTCAGTGGCAGCAGGCGGCTGGCGCGGTTCCAGAATGCGTTGCCGAGGATCGAGGCCACCACTGCCACACCGGCGCTGATCGCCCAGAAACCACTCCACTGTGCCGCTGTGTGCCCGCCGGTGTGACCGATGAAGGCCATCGGCACCAGCAGCAGGGCCAGGCCGCCAGTCGTCACGCCGGTCAGCAGCGACCAGTCATGGCTGGACAGGTCCGGTCGGCGCGCCAGCCAGCGGCTGTTGCCGATCGAGTACAACGCCCACGAGAACAGCGCGCCGAACGCGCACAGCAGGCCGATCAGGCGCTGCCGCCACGGGGTTGCCAGATGCTCGGACATCAGCGCTTCCCAGCCAACCAGTCCCACGCCGAGCACGCACAGGCCCAGCGCCGGCAGCAGCTGCCTCAGCGGTACCGCCCCCTGCTCGCGCACGCCAACCAGGGTGACCACCACCGGAATCAGGCCGACAATCAAGGACGCCGCCGCGCCACCGGCCCACTGCACCGCCGTGGCCAGCAGCAGGAAATACACGAGGTTCCCGGCCAGGCTCAGCCACAGCAGGCCGATCCATTCGGCGCGGCCCAGCCGCGGCGCCAGCCGCTTCCATCGCGGCAGCAGCAGAGCTACGGCGATCAGGCCGTAGACCAGATAGCGACCGGCCGACAGTTGCAGGGCGTTGAACGACTGCAGCACGGCGGGCGCGAGGAAAACCACGCCCCACAGTGCGCCGGCGGCAACGCCATTGGCGATGCCCAGGGCCATCGGGTTGTTGCGCATTCGGGTTCTTCGGGGGAGAGAACGGGCCGCGCAGTGTAAGCGCTGGCCGCTGGGCGCTCTTGACCGAGGCTACTGCATTGTCACCTCTGTAGAGCCGAGCCCATGCTCGGCTGCGATTCGCCCTTGTGCAGATAAGGGCAGCCGAGCGTGGGCTCGGCTCTACAGATCAGCCGGCGCTCCTGCGCCACGCGGCCGGGGTCTGGCCACACTCGCGGCGCAGCGCACGGGTCAGTGCGCTCTGCTCGGAATAGCCTGCGGCCAGCGCGATATCGCTGATCGGCGCCGTGCTGGTGCGCAACCGATGCTTGGCCCAGCGCAACCGGCACGCACTGAGCCAGGCTTGCGGGCTGAGCCCGAACTCCTGCTGGAACAGCGCGTGCAACCGGCTCTCGCTGACCCCGACGAACGCGGCCATGCGCGCCACCGGCCACGCACGCCCGGGGTCGGCCTGCACCGCCGCACACAGGCCCTGCATGCGCGCGCCACTGCCAGCAGGTGCAAATACCTGCAGCAACTGCGGCAGCAGCGCCGGCATCGGCTGCCCTGCCTGCACCTCGGCCAGGCGCCGACGCAATGCCAGCGGCAGATGCAGCCAGCGCTGCCGGCACAGATGCTCCTGCGTGCCGTCATCGAGCACGCCCGGAGGACAGTCAACGATCACGAATCCATTGGGACCGTCAGCCATCTGGTCATGCGCTTCGCCGGCGGCAACAAAAGCCCCCTGCAGCAGGTCCAGCCGACCACCGCGCCCTTCCATCTCGAACTGCAGCTCACCCTGCAGCGGGAGCACCCACTGCGCGTAGTCATGCCGATCCAGGCCAGTGGCCTGCCCGTAGTGCCGCAGATGGAAGATCGCGCCCATCCGCGCAGTGTGCGCGTGTAACAACGGCCGTGCAAACCGCTGCTATAGTCGATCCGTCATCCAACGCAGGGAGTGCAGGACATGACCCATCAGCAGGTGTCCCTGGTGCTCACCACCAGCCTCGGCCTGATGCTCGCAGCTCCGGCCTCCGCACAGGAGCGTACGCCACCGGCTCCGCACTGCATGGACGCTGTCGGCGTACAGGAAGTGGAGCAGGCTTCACCGCGCTCGATCGCACTGCGCGCCGCCTCCGGCCAGGCCTATCGGATCGACTTCAACGAAGATTGCCCCGGTGTCCGCGGTGCCACCTCGTTGAAGCTGGAAGCCCCCGCCGGCTGGGCCTGCGGCCGCCCCAGCGAACGCGTCGTGGTCGACGGCCGCCGATGCGCCATCAGCGCGGTCACCCCGCTGCAGGATCGTGACTACGCCAGCGTCGCCCGCGACAGCGACCGCCTGCGCACGGCCACCCTGCCCGCCGTGACCATCCGCGAACGCAAGGAGGTACGCCGCTGCTTCGGCGGCTCACCGTCCTACTGCTTTGCCACGCGCAACGTGCGCGCCTAGTCCTCCGACCCGCAGGGCATGCTGGTGGAGACCAATCCGCACCGAAATGGTGGCCATCGCTACTACCGGGTCGAACTCGGCAGCCACTGCCGCCAGCTCGACCGCGCGCCGCAGCTGAGCTTCCACTCGGGCCTGCAGAATGGCTTGATCTGCGGCAATCCTGGCGATCGGATCATGGCTGCCGAGTTCGAGACAGACGATCTGCGCAGTGAGAGCATCGCCCCGCTGCCGCAGTACACCCGCGGTAGCTGCGCGATCCAGGCGGTCTACCCGGCCTCCAGCCAGGCGTCGAACTAACCGTCGACGCCGAGGAAGGTGAACGGTGCGCTGGGCACGAAGTGACCCAGTGCATCGCCAGCGAAGGTGTTGCGCTGGTCCGGGCCGAGATCGAGCTTGAGCACCTTGCCGCCGAAATCGACCTTGTTCAGATCGACCCAGAAGGTGTTCGGGGTCAGCGCCGATTCGAAGAAGTACAGCCGCCGCTTGTGGTCAGCCACGGTGCGCCAGCGTGTGGATGAGATGTTCGGCTCGCCCGGCGTGGTGATGCCGTACGGCACCGAGGTGTTGCGGATCACGCTGAACACACTGGCCAGCGCCACCACCGGATCCTCGGCCTTGGGAATGGCGTTGATGTAGAACGAGGCGCGCGCGAAGCGGTCAGCGGAGCGGTTGGTACCCGGCAGCATCACCGTGCCGCCGATCTGCTGCCAGTAACTGTTGAGGGCCAGCTGCTGCTCGAAGATCGGCGAGTTGGTCATCACCTGGTAGCGCCGGTCATGGTGTATCACCTGGCGACCGCCGATGTACTCGACGATGGCGCTGTCGCCGCTGGCATCGGACAGTGAAAGATGCAGTGTTGCCTGCCGATCCTCGCCGGGCACCTTGTCGGTGACGATGGAGTACGGCTCACGCTTCAGCGCTGCCACTGCCTCCTCCACCGTAGCGAAGTTGTCCAGCACGTACTGTGCCCACAACGAAATCGCCAGGCCCGGTTTGTTGCCACGCTGCTGTGGATACTCCGATTCGACCAGCCACAGCAGGTTGGCCACCAGGCCCTTTTCGTTCATGCCATCGGTGGTCGACACGTCGTAGCCGGTGGCCACCACCGAACCGTAGCGCGCGGTCCAGGCCAACGACTTCGGGCCGGCCTGACCGGTGCGGGCAATGCCGCGCGGCAGTATGTAGAGGTTGGTCGCCACATCGACCTTCCAGTCCATCGAGCGCGCGGTGATCACATCGCCGTTGTCGCCCAGGTACACCGCACGCGTGCAGGCCAGCGCTGGTGCTGCTGCGGCGGCCAATGCGACCGCAAGCAGTGCCTTTTCCTTCCACTTCATCCGTGCCATGTCGTTGCGCTCCTTTCCCCGTGATCCATGGATATGACCCCATGCAGGGTGACACAGCGGTGAAGCCTCAGCGAAGCACGCGATCGTGCAGCCAGAAACCCGCAAGCATCGCCGGCACGAACCACAGCGCCTCGCGCGATCCCACCGCCAGCCCGGCAATGGCAGGGCCCGGGCAATAGCCTGCCCATCCCCAGCCGATGCCGAACAACGCCGCGCCCAGCACCAGGCGCAGATCGATACCGCGCGCAGCGGGCAACTGGAAGCGCGTTGCGCACAACGGACGCGCGCGCCGCAGCACCCAGCGCTGGCCAACCGCGCTGACCAGCAGCGCAGCGGCCAGCACCCAGGCCAAAGTGGGGTCAAAATCGCCGGCGATGTCGAGGAAACCAAGGATGCGGCGAGGATCGGTCATGCCGGCCAACGCCAGGCCTGCGCCGAAAAGCGCGCCTGCCGCACCGGCGGCCACCATCGCGCGGCTCATGCCAAGCCTCCGCCGTGACGGATCAGGAACGTGGTCAGCATCGCGCAGGCCATGAACACCAGCACCGCCAGCAGCGACCGCTTTGAGCCGCGGGCCAGGCCGCAGACGCCGTGTCCGCTGGTGCAACCATTACCCAACCGCGAACCGAAGCCGACCAGCAGGCCGGCGCCGACCAACTGCCACGCAGACAAAGCGTCACGCAGCAGGACGCGGGGCGCTTGCCCTGGCGCGGCCTGCCACCACAGCACCAGCCCTGCAGCGGCAAGCAGGCCGAGCAGGAACGCCCAGCGCCAACCTCGCTCACCTGGCGCGGCACGCACACTGCCAGCAGCGATGCCACTGATGCCGGCCACCCGGCCCGTGGTTGCCAGCAGCACCACCGCCGCCGCACCGATCAACGCGCCCCCCGCCACCGCGGCCCACGGCAGGGTCATGACCTGCCTCCGCCCATTCCGTACATTCGCTTGCCTTTTGATTTATATTTTTCTAAATTAGCTTTTTCTAAATCAACAGGTCAACCATGGCCAGCACCCCGCTCGACAGCGCCGCCATGGCCGAGCACGCCTCGCAGGCTGCAGCCCTGCTCAAGAGCCTGGCCCATCCTGCGCGGCTGCGTGTGTTATGCCGCTTGGTCGAAGGTGAGGCGCCGGTGCCGGAACTGCAGGCACTGACCGGACTCAGCGCATCAGCGCTGTCACAACATCTGGCGGTGCTGCGCGGACTGGACATCGTCGCGACCCGGCGCGAAGCGCAGGCGATCCACTACCGCGTGATTGAAGGGCCCGCACTGGGCGTGCTGCAGGCGCTGCATGCCGCCTACTGCGGCGGCACCTCGCGTTGACGCTCAGCCGGCGTGCAGGACTGGCTGCACGACGTTGTCGAGCAGATCCACCGGCGTCGGCGCGGAACGATCGCCCTGGAGGGCACGGGTAAAACCCGACCAGTCGCTGGATGACAGCTGGCGCAGCAGCGCCTCTTCCACCGGCAACGCGCGCATCGACCAGTACGGAAACTGGCGCTGGCCGAGGCGGCCGCGCGCCAGTTCGATGATGTCGACATGGCTGCCGGCCTGCAGGATGCGCTCATAGACCGAATCGATACCGTCCGGCGGCCCCTCGATGTACTGCAGGAATCGCCCGCCGTCATGCAGCAGCACACCGGTCACGCCCGCCATCTTGTTGAAGCGGGCTGCATCGTCGACCAGCGCCCGCAACCGTTCAGCGGAAAGATCCGGCAGCGCTTGGCTGACATAGGCGATGGCACGCAGTGGCATGGTGCTTCCTTGACAAGATGTACACCCACGGTAGCAGTTGCGGAGGAGTCCGTCTCAACACCCGCGGGCGTTTCCTGAAGAATTCAGGTTGCTGCTGCAGGCAGCCCCTCGACGCGCCTCGGCAGCAGGGCTTCGAAGACCACCTGCCCGGCCTCGTTGCGCGCGGCGATACGCCCCCCATGCGCGCGCACGAACTGATCGACGATGTACAGACCCAGCCCCAGGCCCTTGCTCTGGTGGAAGCTGGCCTTGAACGGCTCGAACAACCGCGGCAGCAGCGCGTCGTCGATCTGGCCGGCGTTGCTCACACGCAACAGCACGCTGCGGGGGTCGCGCCCGTCCACCTCCACCCTCGCCTCGCTGCCATGGGTCAGCGCATTACCGACCAGGTTGGCGGCAACCTGGCCGAGACGGTCCAGATCGCCCTGCAGCCGCGTATCACCGTGCATGTCCAGATGGATCCGGCCTGCCCCATGCGCACTGCCCGCCTCAGCCACCACTGCGCGGGTCACGTCGGCCAGGTCGCAGGCACTGGCCTGCAGGCGCAGGCCGCCGCTGCGGATCCGCGAGAAGTCCAGCAACTGCTCGACCATGCGTGCCATGCGCAGGGTGCTGGCCTCCAGGTACTGCAGCGTCTGCTGCGCGCCAGTGTTGTCTTCGGGAAGATCCAGCGCCAGCTTGTCGGCACACAGCAGGATGGCCGACAGCGGCGTGCGCAGGTCGTGGGTCAGTACCGCGGCCATCGTTTCGTTGAGCTTGAGCGCGCGTTCCAGCGCCTCGTTGCGCGCCTTCAGCAGCTGCCGCTGCTGGTACAGCTCGATGAAGACATTGACCTTGCTCAGGATCACCTGCGGCGCCACCGGCTTGTGCAGGAAATCGACCGCGCCGCTCTCGTAGCCCTTGAACACGCGCAGGGGATCATCCGGGGAGGCGGTCAGGAAGATGATCGGCACGTCGCGGCTGCGATGCGAACCGCGCATCAGTTCGGCCAGGGTGAAGCCATCGATCTCCGGCATGTGCACGTCAAGCAGGGCCAATGCCACCTCGTGCTCGAGCAGCAACTCCAGCGCCTGCGCACCCGAGCCGGCCAGCAGCAGGTTGACCCCTTCTCGCTGCAGCAGGGCCTGCATGGCTACCAGGTTCTGCGGCACGTCATCGACGATCAGCAGGTTGACCGGGGTCTGCGGCTGCGCAGGATCCGGTGGCAACAGGTTCATGCAAACAACTCCTTCAGGCGGCGACACATCAGTTCAAGGGGCAGCACGGCATCGGCGCCGGCATGCTGCAGGGCGGAAGCCGGCATCATCGACGCCTCGGCCTCCTCGGGACATTGCAGCCAGGCACGGCCACCGGCGGCGCGCACCGCAGCCACGCCTTCACTGCCGTCGCTGCTGGCACCGGTCAGCAGCAGGGCCAATACCTGCCCGCCGAACACTGCAGCAGCGGAGTCGAACAGTGGATCGATGGCCGGACGGGGAAACAGCACCGGCGCATCCACCGACAACGCCACCGATCCCTCGTCCTCCACCAGCAGGTGGTAATCCGGCGGCGCGAACGTCACCGTACCCGGCTGCAACGGCTGCTTGTCTTCGGCTTCGCGCACCGGCAACGCGCAGTACGGCGCCAGCACCTCGGCGATGCGGCTGGTACGGTCACGCGGCAGGTGCAGCACGGCCAGTACCGGTACCGGCAGCGTACCCGGCAGTGCACCAAGTACCGCCTGCAGGGCGGCTACGCCACCGGCGGACGCGCCGATCACCAGCACGGCTGGACGCGCCGGCGACGCCATCAGGCCACCTTCCGGTACAGGCGATGCTCGCGCGAACAGACATCGAAGGCGTCATGGTGGCACCCGAACTGCAGCGACTCCTTGCTGCCCAGGCCAAGGAAGCCACGGTGCACCAGCGCTTCGCGGAACAGGCCGACGGCGCGGTCCTGCAGATCGCGGTTGAAATAGATCAGCACGTTGCGGCACGAGACCAGGTGCACCTCGGAGAACACGGTATCGGTAGCCAGGCTGTGGTCGGCGAACACCACGTTGCGACGCAGCTGGCGGTCGAACACCGCACCATCGTAGGCGGTGGCGTAGTAGTCGGACAGCGACGCCCTGCCGCCGGCGGCCAGGTAGTTGCGGCTGAACTGGGCCATCCGGTCGATGCCATAGGCACCCGCCTCGGCGGTGGCCAGCGCGGCCGGATTGATGTCGGTGGCATAGACGATGCTGCGATCAAGCAGGCCCTCTTCGTGCAGCAGGATCGCCAGCGACCACACTTCCTCACCGGTGCTGCAACCGGCCACCCACAACTTCACCGAGGGATAGGTACGCAGTACCGGCACCACCTGCTCACGCAGCTCACGGAAGTACGCGGGGTCACGGAACATCTCCGAGACCTGCACGGTGAAGAACTGCATGGCCTGGGCGAACAGTTCCGGCTCGTGCAGCAGCCGGTACTGCAGGTCGACCAGCCGTTCGCACTCGTAGCGCTGCATCGCCTGGCGCATGCGCCGGCGCAGCGATGACACCGCATAGCTGCGGAAATCGTAGTGGTAACGCTGGTACAGCGCCTCCAGCAGGACCTTCAGTTCCAGGTCGAACAGGGCCTGTTCGTTCATTGCCGCGAGCACCAGACCCGGCACAGCGAGACCAGCTTGTCGACGTCGATGGGCTTGGCGATGTAGTCGTTGGCACCGGCCTGCAGGCAGCGCTCACGATCATCGGGCATCGCCTTGGCAGTCAACGCGATGATCGGCAGGTCCTGCAGGTGACGCTGCGCGCGGATCTCGCGCATCGCGGCCAGGCCATCCTTCTCCGGCATCATGATGTCCATCAGCACCAGGTCGACGTCGCGCTCGGCCAGGCGATCCACCGCTTCCTGGCCGTTGCGCGCGATCTCCAGCGTCACGCCCAGCGGCTCGAGCACGCTGGACAGCGCGAAGATGTTGCGCACGTCATCCTCGGCCAGCAGCACGGTGCGTCCATCGAGCACGGTGTCACGGCGGCGTGCCTCGCGCAGCAGGCGCTGCTGGTCGGTCGGCAGGCTGGCCTCCACGCTGTGCAGGAACAGGGTCACTTCATCCAGCAGGCGCTCGGGCGAGCGCGCGCCCTTGATGATGATGCTCTTGGAGTAGCGGCGCAGGCGCTGCTCTTCCTCGCGGTTGAGCGCACGGCCGGTGTAGACGATCACTGGCGGGAAGCCGACATCATCGTTGCCGGCCATGTGCTCGAGCAGGTCGTAACCACTGCCGTCGGGCAGCGACAGATCCATCACCATGCAGTCGAACGTGACCGTGCTCAGCTGCTCCAGCGCACCGGCCAGAGTGCCCACCGCGACAATCTGCAGCTGATCACGGCCCAGCAGCAGTTCCAGGTTGTGGCGCAGCTCACTGTCGTCCTCGACGATCAGCAGACGCCGCACGTCGCGCTGGCTGGTCTGCTCCAGCTGCTCGATGGCCGACACCAGACGCTCGCGCGTGGTTGGCTTGATCGCGAAACCAATCGCGCCCAGCTCGCGCGCCACCTGGCTGCGGTCCATCGCCGAGACCACGTGCACCGGGATATGCCGGGTATCGGGGTTGCGCTTCAGGCGCTCCAGTACGCTCAGGCCGGACACGTCCGGCAGGCCGATATCGAGCAGGATGCCGTTCGGGCGCAGTTCGCTGGCCAGGGTCAGCGCCTCTTCGGCGGTCCCGGCCACCACGCAGTCAAAGTCCAGGTCATGGGCCAGGGCCACCAGTGCCTCGGCGAACGTGGCGTCGTCCTCAACGGCCAGGATCAAGCGGCCAGCGCGTTGGCGACGACCGCGGTCATCGGCCACGCTGGGCACCGTCGTGGTCGGCGCCACCGCGGCCGCTGCAGGTACCGGCATCGCCGGCACAGTCGCCGTGGCGGGCGCCGCCACGGGCGCCGCAGAGATGTCAGTGGCGTTCGATGCGGGCGCACCCTGCAACGGCAGTTCCAGGATGAAGCAGCTGCCGCGGCCCGGTTCACTGTCGACCTGGATGCTGCCGCCCATGCGCTCGGCCAGATCGCGCGAGATCGACAGCCCCAGGCCGGTGCCACCGTAGCGGCGGCGGGTGCTGCCATCGGCCTGGCGGAACGCCTCGAAGATGACCTGCAACTGCTCGCGAGCAATGCCGATACCGCTGTCGCAGACCTCGAACCGGATGCGGCCCTGGCCGCCCGCACGCACGTGCAGGCTGACCTTTCCATGCTCGGTGAACTTCACCGCATTGGCCAGCAGGTTCTTCAGGATCTGCTGCAGGCGCTGGCTGTCGACCACCAGCTGGCTCGGCGCCAGCGCATCGGCCTCGATCTGCAGGGCCAGGCCCTTCTGCCGCGCCATCGGCTCGAAGGTCTCGCGCAGGCGCTGCAGCACGCTGTCCGTCACCACCACTTCATCGGCCAGCTCGACGTGGCCGGCCTCGATGCGCGACAGGTCCAGGATGTCATTGATCAGCGACAGCAGGTCGTTGTTGGACGACAGGATCGCGCGCGCATACTTCACCTGTTCTTCGGTGAGCGTGCCGTCCTTGTTGTCGGCCAGCAGCTTGGCCAGGATCAGCGAGCTGTTCAGCGGCGTACGCAGTTCATGCGACATGTTGGCCAGGAACTCGGACTTGTAGCGCGAGGTGGCGGCCAGTTCGTTGCTGTTGCGCACCAGCTGGCTCTGCGCGACCAGCAGCGCCTGCTTCTGCGCCTCCAGCTCGTGGGTGCGCTCTTCCAGCTGGACGTTGCTCTGTTCCAGCTCGGCCTGCTGTTCTTCCAGATGGCTCTGCGACTGCAGCAGGCTGCGGCTCTGCTCTTCCAGTTCCTCATTGGCCACGCGCAGCTCTTCCTGCTGAGCCTGCAGCTCCTCGCCCTGGCGCTGGGATTCCTCCAGCAGCACCACCAACTGTGCACGCAGCAGTGATGCGCGCAGCGCCATGCCGATGGTCTCTGCACAGCGCTCCAGCAGCTCGACATCGAGTCGATCCTGTTCGCCGGCGCGGGTGCGTCCCAGTTCAACGATGCCCACGACCGCACCATCGCTGCTGATCGGCGCCAGGATGCGCTCGCGCACCGGCAAGCGCCCCAGGCTGGTCTGCAGCTCAAGCACCGAATCGTCACCCCCGTGCAGGTGGCGGATGCGTTCGTCCCGCGCCACCTGCCCGGCCACGCCCTCCTGCAATGCCAGCGACGCCGGCATGCCGGACGGCAATGCCAGGCCACCGGTCAGCTGCAGTCGCCCCCCTTCCAGGCGGTAGACGGCGGCGACATCCGCCTGCAGCTGGGCCCCCAGGCTGGTTGCCGCGGCCTCGGCGATCTGCTCGGGACCCAGGTCACCGCGCAGGCTCATCGCCACCGCGTTCTCGGCTTCCTGCAGCCACAGCGCCCGCATCGCTTCGCGCCGCGCCTGGATGGCGCGGGAGACGATCAACGCGATCATCAGGAACGCACAGCCGCCGATGCTTCGGTTGACCAGCGAGAACGCCGAATTCGAGCTGGCCGGGGCGATGTTGAACCCGATGACCAGCAGGACGCAGGCGAGCACAGCCACGATGAACGGCGCGCGTGCACTACGCTGGAACACCATGACGCCCACCGCCAGGAAATAGGCGAGCCAGACGGCATAGCCCAGTGGAACCACCAGCTCCAGGGCGATGGTCGCCCCCAGCAGCACGGCGGAGGTCATCCAGATCCAGCGGTCACGCGTGGTCGCACCAGGACGCATGCAGGTCGGTTCCAGCAAACAAAGGTGGGAGATGGTACCCCGTGTCGTATTCAGCCGCACAGTACGAATGGCACGTGCCATGCCTCTACACACTCTTCACACTGCACTGCCTAGCTTCACGTCCCTCCCAGGGGTAATGCTCATTTCCACGTGGACGCTGCCGCCTCTACGACGTCCGTGCTGACGGACCCTTCACGCCAACTGCGACTGCTGATCGACAGCGTGCGCGACCATGCGCTGTACCTGCTTGATCCTGATGGCATGGTCTGCAGCTGGAACCCGGGCGCGGAGCGCATCAAGGGCTATTCAGCCGATGAAGTGGTAGGCACGCACTTTGGCCGTTTCTATCTGGCTGCCGATCGCGAGGCGGGGGAACCGCAGCGCCTGCTCCGCCATGCAGCTCAACATGGCCACGTTGCCAGTGAAGGGTGGCGGGTACGTCGCGATGGCTCCTCGTTCCGTGCCAGCGTGGTCATCGAGCCGGTCGTCGAGGCAGGCGAGCTGCTCGGCTTCGTCAAGATCACCCGCGACATCACCGAGCAGTGGCAGGCACAACGACTGCTGCGCGACGCCCAGCGTGCGCTGCGCAACACCCAGCAGTTCGAAACCGTCGGCCGCCTCAGCCGCGGCCTTTCGCACGAATTCAACAACCTGCTGACCACCATCGGCAACGCGCTGGACCTGCTCTCACTGCGTGTAAGCGGTGACGATGCGCGTGCCGCCGAGCTGCTGGATGCTGCACAGGCAGCCACCGACCGCGGCGCGCTGTTGACCCGCCAGTTGCTGGCGTTCAGCACCGGCCAGACCCTGATCCGCGAGCCACTGGACATCAATGCCCTGGTACTGCAATGGCTGCCGGACCTGCAGCGCGCCTGTCCGCCTGCGGTGCTGCTGGAGTTACGGCTCACACCCGGCCTGCCCCTGGTGAACACCGATGCGATGCAGTTGCAGGCTGCGCTGGCCAACCTGGTGGCCAATGCCGCCGATGCCACCCTCGAAGGCGGCCGCATCCTGATCGGCACCGCATTGGAGCATCGGCTCGACCCGGATGCGGACTCCACGCTGCAACGGGGCTATGTCACGCTCAGCGTCTGCGATGATGGCCACGGAATGGCGGCCGACATCGCCGAACGGGCCACCGAGCCCTTCTTCACCACCAAGGACATCGGCAAGGGCAGCGGCCTGGGCCTGAGCCAGGTGTTCGGATTCACTACCCAGAGCGGCGGCTTCGTCGACGTGTCCACCACGCCCGGTGTCGGCACCACGGTCAGCCTGCTGCTCCCCGCAATGGAGGACCCTGCCGATGACCGATGACCCGATCCGCGTATTGATGGTGGAAGACCAGACCGATCTGCGTGAAATGATCGGCCTGGCCCTGCGCGACCTTGGCATCGATGTGGCCACGACCGCTGACGCGCATGAGGCCGCCGCCCTGCTGAAGAGCGAAGCACGTTTCGACGTGGTGTTCAGCGACGTCAGCATGCCCAACGGCATGTCCGGCATCGAGCTGAGCGAGCATGTGGCGCGCGAACAACCGCAGGCGCGGATGATCCTGTCGTCCGGCTATGCCCGTTCGCAGCTGCCGCCGCTGCCGGAACAGGTGGAGTTCCTGCCCAAGCCGTATCGGCTGCGCCAGCTGGTGCAGCTGCTGAAGCAAGCGTAAGCCACGGCGCCCCGGCAGCAAGCCCCTGCGGTCATCCCTTCATCGCCCCCCGCTGGAACGACGCCAGCAGCGTGGAGGCGGCCGCGGCCGGCGCCAGCCGACCACGTGCGAGTGACCAGGTGATGCCGTAGAAACAGGTCCAATAGAAGTCCGCGAGCCACACTGCGGTGAAACCGACGTTGAACTCTCCGGCCGCCTGACCACGCAGGAAAAACGCCTCGAAGCGCTCGCCGATCGGCGCCCAGCGCTCCGGCAGCAGATGCAGGTCGCCCTGGCGCTGCTGCTCTTCCATCATCCGCGCGAACAGCAGCGTCACCAGTTCCCAGTCCGCCAGCAGCGTGGCGGTGACCCGCTCCAGCACGTGGCGTGCATCACCGCCCTGGTCGAACCAGACCGCCGCCGCTTCCAGACGCTCGAAGCCTGCGGCGAACAGTGCTTCGTCTATCGCTTCACGTGTCGATGCAAACCGATACAGCGTGGCCCGGCTGATGCCTGCCCCCTGCGCCAGTTCGCTGAGCGTGCAGCGGGGATGGCTGACCAGGGTGGCTGCCAGGGCGTGGTGGAGGTCGCGGCGGGTGCGTGCTGCGGCAGGTCGCATGAAAACGCTGAGGTATGGGTTCGCCCTCACGCTAGCATGAATCATCAATTAATAAACTGAATCACGGATGATTCATCCGAATCACCAATGCGCTAAAACGGGTGTGCGTCCGGTGCACCCGGGTGGGTGCACGACAGGGAACGCGTCACAGGCATCGAAGGAGAGAACGCCATGCTGCATCCACTACGCGATATCGCTGTGCTGTTCGACGCCAGCGACACCGGGAATCGCGTTCTCAACATCGCCGCCGATCTGGCGCAGGCGCAGCAGGCGCATCTGGTCGCAGTCTCCACCGCCCAGCATCCCACCGACATCGCCAACGGCTTCGCGCGCGGCGCCGGCATCGCCGCCGCGCTCGACCATGAGGCGCGCGCGGATGCCGCCTGCACCGCACAGCTGATGCAGAACCTGCGAGCCGTGTCCGAGCCGCTGCAGATCAGCACCGAACTGCGCATCGTCTCGGACTATCTGGGCGGCGCCGACCTGGCCCTGCAGTCGCTGTACTGCGACCTGATCATCGCCGGCTATCCGCGTACTCCCGGCGCCCCTTCTGGCTGGCACCCGCTGGGCACCCTGCGCCAGACCGGCGTGCCGATGCTGCTGGTGCCGCCGCATTGGCAAGGCGATCAGGTCGGCCATCGCATTGTGGTGGCCTGGAATGCCAGCAAGCAGGCACGTCGCGCGGTGGCCGATGCGCTGCCCCTGCTCGCGCGTGCACAAGCGGTGCACCTGCTGATGGTCGACACGCCCAAGGCCGAGGCCACACCCGGCGCAGAGATGGCCCAGCATCTATCGCGGCATGGCGTTGAAGTGGAGATCCAGACGATCAGTTCGAGCCAGGGCGGCGTTGCCGCAACCATCCGCCAGCACGTACTCGATGCCGACGCCGACCTGCTGGTGCTGGGCCCTTACAGCCGCAGCCGGGTGATCGAGCGCGTGCTCGGCGGAGTCACCGAGGATCTGCTCGCCGAAGTACCGACGCCGCTGTTCGTATCACATTAGTGCCGCCCTGCCCCGACCGGCGGTAGCCGGTCAGGGATTGACCGGTATGCCGCCGGAAGTAGCGACACAGGTAGGACGCATCCTCGAAACACAGGCGCTCGGCGATGCGACCGATCGGCAATTCGCTGTAGGTGAGCAGTGCCTTGATCTCCAGCACCACCTGACGGTCGATCAATGCCTTCGGCGTCTCGTCGAAGCACTCGCGGGTCAGCTGCGAAAGATAGAACGGGGTGATGCACAGCGCCTCGGCGTAGGACTGCACGTCACGTTGGCGCGTGCTGCGCTGCCCGACCAGCTCCCAGAAGCTCCAGGCCAGGCGCTCGCGTCGGCTGACCTGCGCGGGCGCCCGCTTCTGCTTCGGCAGCAACGTGGCCATCTTCAGGAAGAAACTCTGCAGTAGATTGCGCAGCATCACGTGGCGATGCCGTCCACCGTTGTGTTGCGCGTCCATCATCAGCTGCAACCATCCCTGCAGCAACGGCACATCCAACGGTGACGGCCGGCAGTGCGGCTGTTCGTGCAGGAACTGGAACAGCGCATTGGGCAACACATAGGCCACCTCCGATGCCAGCGCTTTGGGCATCAGGCAGACCATCGCCAGGAAGCCGCGCGAGCGATGCCGCAGCAGCGCCAGCGTGTCCTCTGCCAGCACCAGCACATCATGACGCTGCACCGCTACTTCGCGGAAATTCAGTGCAAAGCGCGCGCACCCCGAGACGCATACCAGTACCACCAGATAGGCGTGACCGAACGACAACGGGACGCTCTGTCCTTCGGCCAGCGTACTGACCTCCAGCCGCATGGATTCGTCCTGGTCCAGAAGCTGGGGTACGCGGTCCATGGGCCGATCCGGCTGTATTCCGGGCCCCAGCATACTCGGGCTCGACCATCAGTTGTGAAAAGTACCGAAACCATCAAGGTCCCGTTCTGGGCCGGTCGCGCCTGGCGACCTAGCCTGTGCACTCTCTTTGTCTCCTTGGAATCGACATGCAGCTGCACACCGAACGCTTGATCCTTCGCCACTGGCGAGACACCGACGCCGCCGATCTGTACGAGTACGCCCGCGACCCGCGCGTGGGTCCGATCGCCGGTTGGCCGGTGCACACCAGTGTCGAGGAAAGTACCGAAATCATCCGCACCGTCTTCAACCAGCCAGAGGTCTACGCACTGCAGAACCGCGAAGACGGCCGCGCCATCGGCTGTGTCGGCATCCTGATCGGCGCTGACAGCAACTTCGAGATCAGCGACCGCGAAGGCGAGATCGCCTACTGGATCGGCGTACCGTACTGGGGCCGCGGGCTGGTCCCCGAAGCGGTGCGCGAAGTGATGCGGCATGCATTCCTGCAGCTGGAGCTGGAAGCGCTGTGGTGCGGTTACTTCGCTGACAACCTGCAATCGCTCACCGCGCAGCGCAAATGCGGTTTCCAGCATCACCATACCGAAGTGAACAAGTTCAACAGCTTCCTTGGCGACTACCGTACCGAGCACATCAGCCGCATCACCCGCGAGCAATGGTGTGCCCTGCAGGCCGCCACACCTGCTTGAACAGGATTCAGCCCGACGTGCGCTGCATGAACAGAAGTTCCGGCGTCGAGGACGCTTCAACCTGCAGGAAACCGAGATCGCGGTACAGGGCCACGGCGGCCGTATTATCACGATAGACGCGCAGGGTGAGGCGTTGGATACCGTCTTCACGCAGCGCCTGTGCACTCAAGGCCTGCATGAGCAGCCGGCCAAGGCCGCGCCCGCGTGCCAACGGGGAAACAATGATGCGGCCCAGGTGCGCGGTGCCGGAGCCGGTCATCCAGTACTGGCCAAAGCCTACGCAAAGATCTTGCTCGTCCAGCAGCGCCCAGCCCGGGCGCACCTCGAGCTCAAGCACCTGCGCGAACCGCTCCGGCGGCAGTGGAAACGGTACACCCGGGCCTGCCCAGCGCTGGGTGGCCCCGGCGGATTCGGGCCAGCTGGCGACGGTGGCGTAGTTCGAAGGCTGGACGGGGCGAAGGTTGGGTTCCATGACATTCATGGTGCGCCATTTGCACCGGATAGACACGCTGCATGGCCGCACTTGAGTTTTGTCATAGGACAATAAACAATTCCAGACGTCCAGTCGTCACGCCCCAGGCGCGGTGGCACCCAACCCATCCCAGTTCCGGGAGATCCCATGTTCAATGGCCTCAGCGCGTTTCCCCTGACCCTGCTCTCTGAAGCCGGCATCGACTTTCGGGCATTTGCGCACCTGATCGAGCGCCTGGCTGATTCCGGTGTTGATTCAATGGGCGTCCTGGGCTCTACGGGCAGCTACGCCTATCTTGAAAAGCCCGAGCGCAAGCGGGTGCTGCGCGAAGCACTCGCGCATGCCGGGGGCGTACCGGTGATCGCCGGCATCGGTGCACTGCGTACCCGGGATGTGCTGGAACTAGCGCTGGATGCGGAGGATGCGGGTGCTGCTGGCCTGCTGCTAGCTCCGGTGTCCTACCAGCCCCTGAAGGATCATGAGGTGCAAGCGCTGTTCGAAACCGTATGCGCTGCGGTGCGCACACCGATCTGCGTCTATGACAATCCCGGCGCCACGCACTTCCGCTTCTCCGATGCGTTGCATGGCCGCATCGCCGCGCTGCCCAACATCGCCTCGATCAAGATTCCGCGCCTTGCTGACGATCCGGCCGAGGCGGCCGCGCGCGTTGCGGCACTCCGTGCGTGCGTTCCTGCGCATGTGACGCTGGGCGTCAGTGGTGACGCCTCGGCGGTGCGTGGACTGCTGGCGGGGTGCGATGGCTGGTATTCGGTAACTGCCGGACTGTTCCCCGAGGTTGCGCTGCAGATCGTGCGGGCCGTGGGAAACAGCGATGCCGAGGGCGCCATGGCCCTCTCGGCACGACTGGCGCCGCTGTGGTCGTTGTATGACCGGTTTGGCGGGATTCGCGTCACGGCCTGCGCAGCGGCCCTGCTGGGGCTGTGCGGCGAAGACTGCCTGCCACTGCCGCTGCAGGGGCTGCGGGACGGCGAGCGCGAGGAAGTGGCGGTGGTGTTGGGTGGGCTGGGGCTGTTGTAGAAGCCCGGCGAGCGGTTGCCGCGCAGTGTGGCGGGTGGTGACCCCGGCCCGATTCGAACGGGCGACCTTCCCCTTAGGAGGGGGACGCTCTATCCAGCTGAGCTACGGGGCCATTGGCAGCGGGGAAGGATACCGCGTCTGGCTGAATGGACCAAGCGCGGGGCGTTCTGCAGGACGTCCAGCACCAGTATTCTGCGCACATCCACCCCCTGCACTTATACCGTCGCCGCATGATGACCTTCTGGGAGAGCCTGTCTGCGCTCGGCGACAGCCGCGCCTTGTTTCCGCTTGCCACTGTACTCGCCTTGTTCCTGCCAACCTCTCACCGCCACCTGCTGTGGCGCTGGGCCGTGGCCATCACTGTGGTCGCCGCGACCACTCTGGCCAGCAAGATCGCCTTCATGGGCTGGGGTTTCGGGTTGGAGCATCTGGATTTCACCGGCATCTCCGGGCATGCCGCCATGTCCAGCGTGCTCTATCCCGTGACCTTATGGCTGCTGGCCAGCGGCCGCAGCCGACACTTGCGGGCCTGGGCCGTCGCTGGCGCGGGGCTTGCAGTCGCGATCGGATACTCTCGACTGCCTTTGCGGGCCCATTCCCCCTCCGAGATCATCATAGGACTCAGCCTCGGCCTGGCTGCGTCGGCTTGGGTGCTGCGTCACGGGCAGACGCTGGGCAACATCCTGGCGGTGCATGGCCGCGCCGCGTTGCTGACCATTGCCGCCGCCATGACCACG
Organism: Stenotrophomonas sp. GD03819; assembly: GCF_029841665.1. NCBI lineage: Bacteria > Pseudomonadati > Pseudomonadota > Gammaproteobacteria > Lysobacterales > Lysobacteraceae > Stenotrophomonas > Stenotrophomonas sp. GD03819. The sequence continues at coordinate 63,293 of NZ_JAOCEW010000015.1, read as the reverse complement.
CCGATATTGCTCGCAGATTTACACACTCATGACCTCGTGAAGGCCGCTGCGAAGACACTGTCCGGCCGCACGCAGGCATTCGAGCGCCAGAATCTACGCGGCAATTCGTCGCTAGGCAGAAGCCATCATTAGGCACGAAGTTTCCACAAATCTTGACAGCAAGGGTTCATCCGCAGAATATGTGAAAGGAATTTCCCCTGACGGAGCAGGCCTCCCATGTTCAAGAAGACGATCGCAGTTGTGGCACTGGCGGCCCTGTCCGCCTCCCCGATGATGAGTTTCGCGCAGGAAGCGCAGGCTACGGCCGGCACGGAGGCTACTGCGGCTGAAGTTGCCGGCGCAGAAGCTGCTGGCGTCTCGACCGCTGCAGTCGTGGGCACCACCGTAATCGGCGTGGCCGCCGCTGCCGTTGCCTACAGCATCGGCGGCGACAGCACGAGCGGCAGCAATGACGGCGGCAGCGGCACTGATCCGGGCGGCCCGGGTCCGGGCGGCCCTGGTACGGGTGGCACCGGCGGTACGGGCGGCACCGGCGGTACGGGCGGCACCGGCGGCTGATCAGCGCACCGCGCACCACTCAGGCCCTCGCCGGGCGCGGCCCGGCGGGGGTTTTTTATGCCTGCCAGACTCTCATTCCCATGAACAACATCACCCCTCGCCTTCTTGCCGCTGCGTTGACCGCACTGGCACTGTCCAGCTGCGCGCTTGCGCCGGGACAGCACCTGCGCCGCAGCGACGTCGCCGTTGACCGCAAGAGCGGCGATGGTCAGCTGGAAATCGTCACCATCACGCCGAAGCTGATCGCGCAGGAAAACGCCGCGCGTACGCAGAATTCACTGCCGGCTGCATTGTTCGATTACCAGCCTGCACCGTACACGGTCGGCGCCGGCGACATTCTCTATGTCACCGTATGGGATCACCCGGAACTGACCGTGCCGGCCGGTCCCCAGCAGCAAGGCGCTTTGGCAGGGCGCCTTGTGCAGAGTGACGGCACGATGTTCTACCCATACATCGGCAAGGTCACAGCTTCAGGCAAGACGCCGATGCAGCTCCGCGAGGAGATCAGCACCCGCCTGGCCAAGTACGTGGAATCGCCCCAAGTGGACGTATCCGTCCTCACCTATGGCAGCCAGCGGGTCTGGGTGACAGGCGCTGCCCAGCGATCCTCGCCGATTGCTCTGGGCACCTCGCCGCTGACGCTGGCGGATGCGATCAGCCAGTCCGGACTGGACAACCAGCAGGCCGACTTGTCCGGCATCCAGCTCAGCCGGGAAGGCACCACTTACACGATCAATCTGGAAACCCTGGCCCGCGAGTTCGGCGGCCGCCAATTGCTCCTCAAGGATGGCGACTCCATCTTCGTTCCTTATCTGGATCGCAAAGAGATCTTCGTGGTGGGCGAAGTCAATCAGCCCGGCGCCTACAGCTTCCGCACGGGCGATGTCTCGTTGAACCAGGCACTGGGCCGTGCTCGCGGCCTGCTTCAACAGACCGCAAACGGCAACGCCGTGTATGTCATCCGCGGCAGCACGGACCTGCAGCAGGAGCCGTCGATGGTCTATCAGCTGGAGGCGCGCTCGCCGACCGCATTTGCTGCCGGCAGCCAGTTCCATCTACAGCCGGGCGACGTGGTATTTGTCGGCGCAGCCGGCGTCAGCCGTTGGAATCGCTTCGTAAATCAGCTGCTGCCCTTTACCAATATCCTGTACAACGCGGCGCGTACTGGAACCGAAATCAAGGACAACTGACATGGCTCGCATGGATGCGGCTTGCCACTGCCCAGCACATCGGGCCCGTGGCGCGGTGTTGCTGGTCATCGTCGCCGCCCTGCTGCTCACCGGGTGCACCACCGGCAGCCGTTCCACAGTGGACACCTTCCGGCTGATCACCCATCGCCCGGCACAGGCGACCGCAGAAGGCGTGGCCAACAACCGCTTCCCGCAGATGCAGGTAGAAACTCCTGACCTCACCGCAGTGGCGGTGTTGGGCTACATCGATGGAGGCCGCCAGCAGTGGTTCGCAGGCTCACATGCGGTGTTCGAAATGGACGCTCACGGCCTGCTGCTGGGTGGCAGCGGCCTGGGGCAGCAATGGCATGCGCGTATCGACGGCCCTTCGCCGTTCGAGGACCTGCGTACAGTGACCGCGCCCGTTACGGTGCAACGCCGCTATGACTGGGTTCCCGCCTACCAGGTCGACGTCGCCGTGACCGGCACACTGAGCAGGGGTGCACTGGAGCAGGTAGACATACTGGGTTCGCGTCGAACCCTGCAGCGGTTCGACGAGCGGCTACAGGGCGGCGGAATGAGTGGCCGCAATGTCTACTGGGCAGATCCGGTCACGGGCTTCATCTGGAAAAGCCGACAACATCTGGCACCCGGCCGCGTCGCAGAACTGACCCAGCTCAAACCCTATCGCACGGCCAAGGATTGAGCCATGACGTTCAGATTTCTCAACCCGGCAATCCTTGCCGCGCTGTTTGCTGCCACTGGCGTCCAGGCCGCGCAGATACATATTGAAGGTGCCGTCGAAGCAGCCGGGGAGTACGAGCTGAGCGCTGGCGCCCGTCTGGCCGACGGGCTACTGCTAGCCCGCCCAAACACCGACGCCTACCTACTGGGGACAAGCCTCGAACGCCCACATGCCCTGCAGGCCCAAGTGCGGCTGCGCGCGGGGCTGCAGTATGGCGTCGGGCAGCTGGCAGAGTCTGCCGACGCACAGGTAGTGACGCTAGCGCAGGCATTGCAGACCTGGCTGGAGACACATCCGGCCACCGGCCGGACGCCCATCGCCGGACCCGCACGACTGATCCAGGTCCAGCCCGCGAACAACCCGATACTAGTCACAGGCGATAGGCTGCGGTTCCCACTGCAGCCACGCACGATCACCGTCATGGGCGCAGTGGAGCAGGAATGCGAGCTGCCGCACGTCCCGCAGCGCGATGCGCGCGACTATATGGGTGACTGTCATCCCAGTCCTCTTGCTGACCGCAACGATATTTACGTGATCCAACCCGACGGGCGAATCCAGCAGCTGGGTATCGGCCTGTGGAACCGCGCAGATCCCCAGGCTGTCGCGCCTGGAGGTACGGTCTTCGTGCCCGTACGTGCGTCCCTCATCAAGCATATCGACCCGCTGTTCAACAGCGATTTCGCCACGTTCATCGCCACCCAGCCCATCAATCCGTGATGACCCAGCCCTGCCTGCGCGCGCCCCCGGTGCGCCCCGCCCGTTTCGCACTGAGCGCGCTCGCCTTGTCGCTGTCCTGCGCGCTGCATGCACAGGAGGCGCCGCCACCCACCGCCAACGAATGGGGCGGGATCGGCCTGTTGCAGACGCCTACCGCGCGCATGGCAAGCGACGGAGACCTGAGCTTTACGGCGTCATACAACGCTCCGTACGCCCGCTATAACCTGACCATGCAGCCATTCCCATGGCTGGAGGCGTCATTCCGCTACATCAATGTCAATAACTTACTGTACGGGCCCAGCGTTGCAGGCGATCAGCATTACAAGGACAAGTCGATCGACTTCAAACTGCGCCTATGGCAGGAATCACGCCTGCTGCCGGAGCTGGCCTTTGGTGTGCGCGATCTGGGTGGCACTGGATTCTTTTCCAGCGAATACCTGGTTGCCAACAAGAATTTCGGTCCGATCGATGCGTCGATCGGACTTGCCACCGGCTACATTGGCAACCGCGGCGACTTCTCCAATCCACTCGGCGCTATCGATGATCGCTTCAAGGACCGCCGCTCCATTGCCAACAGTGACATCACCCAGTCCGGCAAGTTCGGCCTGAGCAACATGTTCAAGGGGCCAGTTGGCGTTTTTGGCGGCATCACCTACCAGACGCCCATGGATGAGCTGCTGCTCAAAGTCGAATACGACGGCAACGACTACCGCCGCGAACCCCGCAACAACAACCTGCGCCAGCGCACGCCCGTCAACGTGGGCCTGGTCTATGTGCCAAACCGCAACGTAGAGCTGACTGCAGCCTGGGAGCGCGGCGACGCGGCGATGTTCTCGCTCACCCTGCGTGGCAACCCGGGCAATGCGCCTGCTGCACCGAAGCCGTTCGACCCGCCACCGCAGCGACTGCTGCCCGAGACGGCCGCCGTCGATCAGCGCGCATCAGTTGCCAACAGCGACGCTTCTGGTGCCGCACCTGGCACCAGCACCGATTGGGCAGCGATCAGCACCGAGCTGCAGCGCAATGCCGGCTTCCGTGTCGAACGCATTTCGCGCCGCGGCGACGAACTGTATGTCGACGGTTACCAGACCCGCTACCTGCATGCCGCCAAGGGCCTCGGACGCGCCACGCGCATTCTTGCCAACGCGACCGGCGATGACTACAACTGGTTCACCCTGCGTACCACCCGCGTGGGCATGCCGATCGCCGATCAGTCGATCAACCGCGAAGCGTTCGCGGGATACCTGGATGGCACGGTCAGCGAAGACGTACTGCGACGGAGCACGGAACTGCAGGCGCCTGACGCGCGCGCGCGCGAAACGCTTTACACACCCAAGCGCAACCCGTTCGGCGGCGGCTTCAACATCGGCTACCGGCAGAACCTTGGCGGCCCCGATGGCTTCATTCTGTACCAGGTCGCAGCCAACTATACGGGCAGCCTGTTCCTGCGCGACAACATCTGGCTGACCGGCACCATCAGTGCCGATGTCACCAACAATTACCACAAGTTCAAGTACAACGCCCCAAGCCGCCTGCCGCGCGTACGTACCGACATCCGCCAGTACCTGACCACCTCCGACATCATGCTGCCCAACCTGCAGGCCAACATCGCCGGGCGGCTGGCACCGGACCTGTATGGCATCGCCTACGCAGGCTACCTGGAGTGGATGTATGCTGGCGTCGGCGGCGAACTGCTGTATCGCCCAAGCGGCGAGCGCTGGGCGGTTGGCGCAAATCTCAACCGGGTGCAACAGCGCGACTATGACCAGCACTGGGGCCTTCGTGACTACCGCGTCACCACCGGCCACGCCACGTTCTATTACGCCTTCGACGCCCGTGAACGCATCATCGGCTCGCTATCGGTCGGCCAGTATCTGGCCGGCGACAAGGGCGCCACTCTGGACCTGGCCCGCGTATTCGACAACGGCGTGACAATGGGCGCGTATGCGACCAAGACCAATGTCTCGGCGCGCGACTTTGGTGAGGGCAGCTTCGACAAGGGTATCTACTTCAGCATTCCGCTCGATGGATTCCTGCCACGCTCCACGCGTGGCCGTGCGGCCTTCAATTGGAACCCGCTGATCCGCGATGGTGGCGCCATGCTCGGCCGCAAGTACGGCCTGTACGGCATGACTGGTGATCGCGACGAGCGCTTCTTCTACGACAATCTGCGTAACGTCGGGGAATGACAAAAGCCGGGAGCCTGGCGGCTCCCGGCCATTCGTCTGCAGCGCAACTTCAAAGAGCTTGTGCAATCAAAGGTAACGCACCCAGCTCTTCACCCCCTCATCCATCAGCGTGTAGACGTGCTCGAATGCAGCACGCTGCTGGCGATAGGGATCGGGAATCTCGCGATCGGACTGCCACTTTCCCAGCAGGAAGGTCTTGCCCGACGCCTCCGGCGCGATTTCGATGATGCGATGGACATGCTTGCGCTCCATCACCAGCACCAGATCCGAAGCTGCCAGGATGCCGCGGTCGATCTGCCGCGCACGATGGCTGCTGCCATCCAGGCCATGCTCGGTCAACAGCGCCTGCGCGGTGGCATCCACACCATGATTGACCAGGGCCCCCAGCCCGGCCGAGGACACCGTGATGCCCCTGCCGCTCACAGCCTCACGCAGCATCACTTCCGCCGACGGACTACGGCAGATGTTGCCGACACACACAACCAGAATATTCTTGAACACGGACAACGGCTTCCATCAATTCTTCAATACATGGCACGCAACACCTGGCCGCCCCTACAGACCGGGCACTTCCATCCGAGCGTGCCGCCACATGCCGGCAGCAGCCTCGCCTAGTATGCCGATTTCTGGCCCAGCACTTTGAAGGCCGTCATCAAAATGATCCGTACGTCCAGCGTCGGACTCCAGCGCCGGATGTAATCAATGTCGTACTGGACCCGCTTCTTCATCGAGCGCAACTCCGGTGTCTCACCACGCAATCCGTGGACCTGCGCCCAGCCGGTAATCCCCGGCTTCACATAGTGGCGATGCATGTAGCGCTCGATCACACGCTCGTAGTGATTGTTATGCTGAATCGCGTGCGGTCGCGGCCCAACCACCGACATGTTACCGCCCAGCACATTGAAGAACTGTGGCAGCTCATCCAGGCTGCTGCGACGCAGGAACGCACCGAACCGGGTCACTCGCGGATCACCGCGCGTCGCCTGGGTGATCTGCCCGGCGCCCTCTGCATGTACGCGCATGGAGCGGAACTTGAGCATCCAGAATTCCTTTCCGCCCAGTCCATGGCGCTTCTGGCGGAACAGCACCGGCCCCGGAGAACTCAGCTTCACACCAATGGCCAACACGGCAAACAAAGGCGCCAGCAGGATTACTGCCACGCCTGCAACCATGATGTCCTCGACGCGCTTGAACAAGCGGAATCGATGATCAACCAAGCCTTGGCGTACACCGATCATCGGCACATCACCCACCTGGTGCACACCAGGGTTCAGCGCCCCAAGGCCCGTGGTATCAGGAATCAGACGCACAGGCACCGGAAAACGCTCGATCTGCTTAAGCATGTCCTTGATGGCGCCAGCATGCCCCATCGGCAGAGACACCCATACCTGATCGAATTCGCCGCGGTGCTGATCCATGTACTGCGGGACGTCTTCCAGTCGCCCCAGCCTGCACGGCGCGTCCCCTCCGCGGCGGGTGGCGATATCGCCCGCACTGGCAAAGTAGCCGATGACGTCCTTGCCAAGCTCTGGCTTCCCGCGCAGCAGGCGATGCAACCTCAAAGCGGGAGCCCTTAGCCCAACCAGCAAGATGCGCTCGTGGTCCATTCCGCGCGAGCGCAGGCGATGCAACTGCACTCTCAGCAATACGCGCAGCGCCGCCATCGATGCCAGACCAAAGGCGTACCAGCCAATCAGCCATGTCGAGGGCACCACGTCGGCAAGCCCAACCAGCACGACGTAGAGCGAAAACAGCGCAAAGGTGGCAGACCACGCCAGCAACAGCAGCCAGAGGTCAGCGAGCAGCCCCCGGATGCGCCAGTTCCGATACAGCGGCGCCACGGAGAAACACACGATGGCGCTGAGAATCACCGCGCCAAACACGATTCGCTGGGAGGAGTCCGGCGCAGCTGCTCCATACAACACGATATGGGAAAGCACTGCCATGCCTGGCAGTAGCAACATGTCGCCCAGGCGTAGCCCCAACTCCAGGGCAGCCCGGGCTTCGACGCGGCGGCGGCCAGCCCGGGCCCGCTCTGCGGAAAGGTCTTCTACTGATCCCTGTAGCAACGCACTTCTCCATTCTCGGCTCGACGGGACGCGGAATTGTCTGCGTCCACGTGCGCGGACTCCCCAGCCAGCACGGAATCGTCGAGGTTGTGTCAATCAAATGTGGAGGAATTGTGGATGAAGTCTGGGCCAAAAGATAGGAATCCCGACTGGGCACAGGCTCGGACGAACGCCATGAAATCACCCTATCCAATTGAAAATATTGACAATTTCCAGTGTGTCAATTTGCATCAACATGCGTCATTTAGCGTCAAAAAATGAACGTCATTGCGCACTTCATGTCAGTTCACTGGCGCTCAATCCACCCCGCACCGCACCAAAGCCCAACCACCACCCTCTGCTACCATCGGCGGTTCTGTTCATCGCGTCCCCCACCTGCCCGCGATGGCGCCAAACAACGTAACGAAACACAGGAGTCTGCATGTCTTCCGAGCTGCTCAAGTCCCTTGGCCTGGACGCGATCAACGCTGGCACGTACCTGGGCAACGGGGAGTGGTCGAGCGCGACCAGTGGTGAGCTGATCACCCCGGTCAACCCGACCACCGGCGAGCCGATCGCACAGGTCCGCGCGACCACCGAGGCCGAGTACGAGACCGTCGTCGCCCGTGCGCAGGAAGCCTTCAAGGTCTGGCGCACCACGCCTGCCCCGCGCCGCGGTGAGGCCGTGCGCCTGTGCGGCGAAGCGCTGCGCAAGCACAAGGATGCGCTGGGTTCGCTGGTCGCCCTGGAAATGGGCAAGAGCAAGCCGGAAGGCGACGGCGAAGTGCAGGAGATGATCGACATCGCCGATTTCGCCGTGGGCCAGAGCCGCATGCTGTACGGCTACACCATGCATTCCGAGCGCCCCGGCCACCGCATGTACGAGCAGTACCACCCGCTGGGCCTGGTCGGCATCATCTCGGCCTTCAACTTCCCGGTGGCGGTGTGGAGCTGGAACTCGTTCCTGGCGGCCATCTGTGGCGACGTGTGCATCTGGAAGCCGTCCAACAAGACGCCGCTGACCGCCATCGCCTCGCTGAAGATCTGCAACGACGCCCTGCGCGAAGCCGGTTTCCCGGACATCTTCTTCCTGATCAACGATGCCGGCACCGCGCTGTCGGAGAAGATGGTCGATGACCGCCGCGTGCCGCTGATCAGCTTCACCGGCTCGACCCAGGTCGGCCGCACCGTCAACGAAAAGGTCGCGCGCCGCCTGGGCCGCTGCCTGCTGGAGCTGGGCGGCAACAACGCCATCATCCTGGACGAAACCGCCGACCTGAAGCTGGCCGTGCCGGGCATCGTGTTCGGCGCCGTCGGTACCGCCGGCCAGCGCTGCACCACCACCCGCCGCCTGATCGTGCACCGCTCGATCTACGCCGACGTGCTGGCCACCCTGGTCAAGGCCTACAAGCAGGTGGAAGGCAAGATCGGCGACCCGACCGATGCCGCCAACCTGATGGGCCCGCTGAACAGCGACGGCGCCGTGCAGCAGTTCCTCGATGCCATCGCCCAGGCCAAGGCCGCCGGCGGCACCATCGAAACCGGCGGCACCCGCATCGACCGCGCCGGCAACTTCGTGCTGCCGGCGATCGTCTCCGGCCTGAAGAACAGCGACGCCGTGGTCCAGCACGAGACCTTCGCGCCGATCCTGTACGTGATGCCGTACGACACCCTCGACGAAGCCATCGACATGCAGAACGGCGTGCCGCAGGGCCTGTCGTCCTCGATCTTCACCCAGAACCTGAAGACCGCCGAGAAGTTCCTGTCGGCCGCCGGCAGCGACTGCGGCATCGCCAACATCAACATCGGCACGTCCGGTGCGGAGATCGGCGGCGCCTTCGGTGGCGAGAAGGACACCGGCGGTGGCCGCGAATCCGGTTCGGATGCGTGGAAGGTCTACATGCGCCGCCAGACCAACACCATCAACTATTCGGATTCGCTGCCGCTGGCACAGGGCATCAAGTTCGACCTGTAACGCTTTCTGTAGTGCCGGGCCATGCTCGGCAGGATGTGCCATGAACACCGCAGGAAATGCAGCCGAGCATGGCTCGGCGCTACAGGGTGGCAAGCCGGTGATTGATTTCACCGGCCGCCGCGTGCTCATCGCCGGTGGCAGCAAGGGCATTGGCCGTGAGATGGCGCTGGCATTTGCCGGCGCCGGTGCGCGGGTCTCGGTCTGCGCCCGCGGCCAGGTCGGCCTGGATGCCCTGCGTGCCGATGCAAAGGTACGGGGCGTCGAGTTGCACACGTTTCCTGCCGATCTGGGCGAGGCCAACCAGATCCAGGCCTGGCTGCAGGCTGCCGCCGATACACTTGGCGGCATCGATGTGCTGGTCAACAACGCCACCGGCTATGGCATTGCCGATGACGAGGACGGCTGGGCCGCCAGCCTGCAGATCGACCTGATGGCGGCGGTACGGGCCTCGCGCCTGGCACTGCCGTGGCTGCGCGCATCCAACGATGCCTGCATCCTCAACCTGTCCTCGATCGCCGCCCAGCAGCCGCGTCCCGGTGGCGCGCCCTACGCTGCCGCCAAGGCCGCGCTGTCGCACTACACCACCTCGCAGGCACTGGCGCTGGCCAAGGACCGGATCCGGGTCAATGCCATCGCCCCGGGCTCGATCAAGTTCGATGACGGCCTGTGGGATCGCCGCCGCACCGAAGATCCCGCGCTGTACCACGGCACCCTGGCGAAGATCCCGTTCGGCCGCTTCGGCCACCCGCGCGAGATTGCCGACGCCGCCCTGTTCCTGTGCTCGCCGCTGGCGCGCTGGATCACCGGCCATGTGCTCAACGTGGATGGCGGCCAGGTGTTGATGGGCTGATACCGGCACACCGGTCGCTGCCAACCTTGGTTGGCATGGCTTTCGTCGACCAAGGTCGACGCCTACCATGGCTGACATTCCGGTCGACGCCTGCCATCGCATCCGCCGGGCATGGGATTGCCCGGGCAGAGGCACTATCATGTGCACACTGCCAAGGAGGACCCCGATGAGCGTGGCACCCCGACAGACAAGCGCCCTGGCCGTGGTCAGCCTGGTCATGGGCATCGCCAGCTGGACCGTCCTGCCCTTCGTGGCCAGCATCGTGGCCATCATCACCGGCCACATGGCCCGCGCCGAGATCCGCCGCCGCCCGCATGAACTGGAAGGCGATGGCCTCGCCGTCACCGGCCTGGTGCTGGGCTGGGTGATGGTCGGCGCCGTGATCGCCGCCATCCTGGTCTTCATCCTGTTCTTCGGCGGCCTGGCCTGGCTCGCCGCGATGTCGAACTGATCATCATGACCACTTCCGACAGCACTGAACGCTTCAGCAGCCGCGTCGCCGACTATGTCCGCTACCGGCCCGATTACCCGCCCGCCCTGTTGGAGTGGCTGCATGGCCCGATGGGCGTCAGCCACGAGGCCGTGGTCGCCGACATCGGCGCCGGCACGGGTATTTCCAGTCGCCTGTTCCTGGCCAGCGGCCATCCAGTAGTCGCGGTTGAACCCAACGCCGCCATGCGGGGCGCGGCCGAGGAATGGCTGGCACCGCAGTACCCGCAGTTCCGTGCGGTGGACGGCCGCGCCGAGGCCACCACACTGGACGATGCCAGCATCGATCTGGTCAGCGTCGCGCAGGCCTTCCACTGGTTCGACACCGTGGCGGTGCGCGCCGAGTGGCAGCGCATCCTGCGCCCGGGTGGCCTGGCACTGATCTACTGGAACTCGCGCCTGCTCGACGCCAGCCCGTTCCTGATCGGCTACGAACAGCTGTTGCTGGACTACGGCACCGACTACACCGCGGTGGCCGAGCGCTACCAGGACGACGCCACCATGCAGGCCTGGTTCGGCCCCGGCCTGCGCGGCATGGTGGAGCTGCCGAACGTGCAATATCTGGATTTCGACGCCCTGCGCGGGCGCCTGCTGTCCTCCTCCTACGCACCCCAAGCCGGTCATCCGCGCCATGCGCCGATGATCGCCGCCCTGCAGGACCTGTTCGCCGCCCACGCGGTCGACGGCCAGGTTGCTTTTGAATATCGAACCCGAGCCTTCCTCGGCACGCTGGACTGAACCGACGCATGTATTCGCTTGCCCGCCCCTTCCTGTTCTCGCTCGACGCCGAGCGCGCCCACGGCCTTGGCCTGTCCGCACTGGACCTGGCCTATCGCACCGGCACCACGCCGCTGCTGGCCGCACGCATCGCGCCGATGCCGAGCACCGTGTTCGGGCTGACCTTCCCCAATCCGGTCGGCCTGGCCGCCGGCCTGGACAAGAATGGCGAGCACATCGATGCATTGTTCGCGCTGGGTTTTGGCTTCGTCGAGATCGGCACCATCACCCCGCGTCCGCAGGCCGGCAATCCGCAGCCGCGCCTGTTCCGCCTGCCGGCGCACAACGCAATCATCAACCGCATGGGCTTCAACAATGCGGGCGTGGACGCGCTGGTGCGCAACGTCGAACGCGCGCGCAACCGTCGCGGCCTGCTCGGCATCAACATCGGCAAAAACAAGGACACCCCCAACGAACAGGCGGTGGACGATTACATTGCCTGCTTGGACAAGGTGTATCCGCTGGCCGACTACATCACGGTCAACATCTCCTCGCCCAACACCGCCGGCCTGCGTGAACTACAGGAAGAAACCGCGCTGCGACAGCTGGTCAGCCAGCTGCGTGACCGCCAGGAAGCCCTGGCTGCGCAGCATGGTCGCCGCGTGCCGATGCTGGTGAAGGTGGCGCCGGACCTGAGCGAGCGCGACATCGATGCCGCCGCCCGCGTACTGGGCGAGCTGCAGGTGGACGGCGTGATCGCCACCAACACCACCATCGACCACAGCAAGGTGGCCGGCGACCCGCTGGCCAACGAGGCCGGCGGCCTGTCCGGTGCGCCGGTGCTGGAGCAGTCCACGCTGGTGCTGCGCCGCCTGCGTTCGCGCCTGCCCGAATCGGTACCGCTGATCGGTGTCGGCGGCATCCTGTCCGGTGCCGATGCGGTGGCCAAGATGGCCGCCGGCGCGGCGCTGGTGCAGTGCTACAGCGGCCTGATCTTCCGTGGCCCGGCGCTGGTCTCCGAATGCGTGGAGGCGATCCGTCGCCGCCGCGAAGCACCGAGCCGCGGCGCGGTGGCCCCACTGTGAGCGCGCCCATGGATACCGTCGACGGCAACGCACCGCTGCGCTGGACGCTCACCCGCAATGCGCCGCTGCAGGCGCTGAACACCTTCCATGTGCAGGCCAGCGCAGCGCAGCTGCTGGAGCTGCACGATCCCGTGCTGCTGCCGGACGTGCTCGCGCTGCCCGAGGTGGCCAACGGCCCGCTGCTGGTGCTGGGCAGCGGCAGCAACGTACTGATCGCCGAGGACCTGCCTGGCACGGTACTGGTGTTCGGCAACCGTGACATCAGTTTCCTTGAACACCGCGCCGACCATGCGGTGATCCGCGCCGGTGCCGGCGTGCCCTGGCACGGGCTGGTGATGTGGTCCCTGCAGGAGGGCCTGTCCGGCCTGGAGAACCTGGCGCTGATTCCCGGCACCGCCGGTGCCGCGCCGATCCAGAACATCGGCGCCTACGGCGCGCAGGTCGGCGAATTCATCCAGGCCGTCGAGGCCTGGGACTGCCAGGAGCGGGCCTGGGTGCGGCTGGACAACGAACAGTGTGGCTTCGCCTACCGCGACAGCGTATTCAAGCAGCAGCCTGATCGCTACCTGATCACCGCCGTCGAGCTCAAGCTGCCGCTGCTGCACGATCTGCGCATGGACTACGCCGGCATCCGCGAGGAACTGCAGGCGCAGGGCGTGGAATTGCCGAGCGCGGTGGACGTGGCCAATGCGGTGATCGCGATCCGCCGCCGCAAGCTGCCCGACCCGGATGTACTGGGCAACGCCGGCAGCTTCTTCAAGAACCCGGTGCTGCCGCTGGAACAGGTCGACGTGCTGCTGCAGCACTTCCCCGAACTGCCGGTGTTCCCGTCCGACCAGGACGGCAAGCGCAAGGTCTCGGCGGCATGGATGATCGAGTCCTGCGGCTGGAAGGGCTTCCGCGAAGGTGATGCCGGCGTGGCGCCGAGCCACGCACTGGTGCTGGTCAACCACGGCAACGCCACCGGTGCTGAACTGCTGGCGCTGGCGCGACGTATTTCCGCTTCGGTGCTGGAGAAGTTCGGCGTACCGATCGAACCGGAGCCCCGCCTGCTCGGCGCACAGTGGTGAACAGCCCCGCCCTCTCCCCCAGCGCCACCCCGATGCGGGCGGCGCTGCTGATGCTCGGCAGCACCATGGCATTTGGCCTGATGGCGGTGGCCATCCGCTATGCCACGCGCTACGTGCCGACCCAGGAAGTAGCGTTCTTCCGCAATGCGTTCGGCCTGCTCGCGTTGCTGCCGATGCTGCTGCGCCCCGGCCACGCGCCGCTGAAGACCCAGCAGCTGCCACGCTATTTCGTGCGCAGTGCGATCGGGCTGGGCTCGATGCTGTGCGCGTTCTGGGCACTGGGCCACCTGCCGTTGGCGCAGGCGGTTTCGCTGTCGTACTCCACGCCGTTGTTCGTCACCATCGCTGCCGTGCTGTGGCTGGGCGAGACCGTGCGCGTACGGCGCTGGGCTGCAGTGGTGGTCGGCTTCATCGGCGTGCTGGTGATCGTGCGCCCCGGTACCGCCGGCTTCACCGCGGGCAGCCTGGTAGCGGTGGCTGCCGCCGTGCTCAGCTCGCTGGTGGCGATCCAGATCAAGCAGCTGACCCGTATCGACAGCGCCGATACCGTGGTGCTCTATACCTACGTGTTCTGGGTGCCGCTGTCGCTGCTGCCTGCCCTGTTCGTCTGGGTCTGGCCCACCGGCGTGGCGTGGCTGTGGCTGTTGGCCACCGGCGTGCTCGGCACGGTCGGCCAGCTGCTGTGGACGCGGGCGCTGCGCCTGGGCGAAGTCTCGGCGCTGACCCCGATCAGCTTCCTGCAGCTGCCGCTGGTGACGCTGTGCGGCTGGCTGCTGTTCAACGAAACGGTGGACCGCTGGACGATCATCGGCGCCGGCATCATCCTTGCCGCGAATGCCTACATCGCCCACCGCGAAGCCGTACTGTCGCGGCGTGCCGCAAGTGCAGCGGCCTCGGCAGCGGCCAAGCCCGCCGAGTAGATCCACGCCACACGTGGATGACGCTGCACTCCTCTGTAGAGCCGAGCCTACGCTCGGCTGCTCTTCGCGCCTCCACCGTTGACTGAGCGCGCAGGGTTCATCCACGCATGGCGTGGATCTACAGCGCGCGATACACCCGCTCCGCCGCATCGAACACATTGCCCGGTGCGAACTGCTCGCCCAGGTAGTGCAGCGACTGCCTGCGCAACTGCGGCGAACGCTCCTCACCGTCGCTGCCCAGCAGCACCTGCTGGAACTCGATCAGGTCCTGGAGAATGCGCCAGTGCCGGTACCAGGCGATCCAGCGCGGGTCGCCGCGGTCGCTGCCGTAGCCGTCCTCGAAGCCCAGCGGACTCTCGCGCCCCCAGCGCCCGCCAACAGCCGCACCGATGAACATCAAGTCGCGCTCGCGCGGTGCCAGCGACAGGCCATCCCAGTCAATCAGGTGCAGGCCCCCGTCATTGCCCATCAGCAGGTTGCCGGCATGCAGATCGGTGTGGCACAGATGCAGCTCTACCGGCACGTCCTGCAATGCCGCGAGCAGCTCCCGTGCCTGCGCATGCAGCGCCGCGATGCGCGCATGCTGCCGGTCCCATACCGAAACGAAGGCGCGGCCCAGCCCGTCCTTCGCGGCCGCCAGGCCCTCGCCAGCCAGCCATTGCCCAACGGTTTCCAGCGCCGCGGTTTCCAGCCGTACGATCGGCAGCGCCTGCTGCAGGTCCGCTGGCAGCTGCGCGCCGTGCAGGCGCCGCAGCACCTCCCCCAGCCGTTTCCACTGCGTGCGGCTCAACGCCGCCTCGAACCCGGACTGGCCTTCCACATAAGGGAACAGGGTGAACTGCAATCCCCAACGCTGCACCGACGCACCACCGGTCAATGCCGGCCACGGCGCGACGATCTCATCGATGCCCAGCGTGCCGCGCATCCAATGCAGGCTGTCCCACACTGCGGGGTCAACCTGGTAGGTGCGGCATTTCAACCACCACTGCCCGTGCCGCGCATCGACGCGATACACGCTGGCATTGGCGTCGGCACCCACCGGGCGTGGTACCACGGCGGTGGGGGTGATGCCATAGGATTGTTGCAGGACTTCGCCGAGATGCTGCGCCGAAGCGAATGACATGGATGCAAGCGGAAAGTGTTACCTGCCGCCACTATCGCAGATGCACTCGCCACGACACAGACATGTCCGTCACAACATCGCCTCGGCACAACCAGAGAACTAGCCTGCGATGCGCCGCATCACCGCCTCCAGCGGGCCGCGTGCGAACTGCCACGACCACAGCCATGCCGCGCCGGTCGCCAGCATCAGGAACAGCAGTGCCCACAGCAGCACCGACGCCAGCGATGCACGGCCATCAAGCAGGTCCAGGCTTTCCAGCGTGCCCATGCCCAGCAGGATATGGCCGACATACAGGGTCAGGGTCATGCGCCCGGCCGCGGTGAACGGCTCCAGCCAGTCCCCCGGTCGCACACGCGTCAGCCACAGGCAGGCGGCAATGACACTGCACGCCGCGCCCGCACCCGTGAGTACGTAGGCCGGTCCCGGCGGCATCGGCTGCGTTCCCAGCCACGCCTGCCAGAGCGTTCCCTGCCCAAGCTGCTGCACGCCATGTCCAGCCGCGATCAGCAGCAGGCCCAGCACCAGCAGCGCGCGCTGGACCCGCGGCTGCGACAGCTGCAGGCGTGCCAGCAGCATCCCCAGCAGGAAGAAGCACAGCCACGGCAGCAGCGGATGGAAGCCGTTGAACAGCAGGTTGCGGGCCGCGCCCGGCCATTGCCACAGACCGGTGTATTCCAGCGCCTGCCAGTTCCATCCCTGGCTGTAGTCCCAGTGCAGCAACGCCCAGAACGAACAGGCCGCCAGGCCCACGATGCTGGCCAGCAACACCTGCGGCGAGGCACGCAGCCACAGCACGGCCAACGCGAAATACACCGCGTAGTAGTGCAGGATATCGGCTGGGAACAGGGTCAGGTTGAGCAGGCCCAGCACCATCAGGAACAGTGCGCGCCGCCAGGTCTGCACACTGGCCGGCCACCACCCCTGCCGCTGCGTGGCCAGCACCAGGCCAAGACCGGCCAGGGTGACGAATGTCGCCGAGGCTTTGCCTTCCAGCAGATGGAAGAACCCTGCCAACCAGCCCTCACCCTCTGCCGGCACGGCCATCGCCAGGCGGAAGTTGACCAGCACCATGCCGGCCAAGGCCAGGTAGCGCGCCAGATCAAGGCCGTGCAATCGCCGGTCAACGGCGCTCATGCGCGTGCCCCGAGCAGCAGCGCGAGCAGGCCAAGATCCAGCGATGCCTCCTCGGTGCCATCGGCTTCGCCCAGCCCCCGACGCAGCGCATCGCTTTCGATGGCATCCAGCAGCACCTGCGCCTGCAGTGCCGCTGCCAGCACGGGGCGCCGCCGCTCGCGTTGCGCCACCTGCTGCAGGGCTTCGGCCAGCGTCGCCTGCAATTGCCTGCGATTGGCCGCAAATGCCTCGGCCACGGCCGGATTGCGTGCGCTCTCGGCCAGCACTTCGACGGCAAGCGTCGCCCATTCCGGCTGGCGGCACAGTGCATGGAAGTCCTGAAGGAAAACCAGTACCTGTGCACGCTCGCCATCGGACGCGGCCAGTCGCTGCAGCAACGGTGCCAGTTCTTCGCTCTCGGCCACCGCCACTGCAAGGATGATCGCTTCCTTGCCCGGGAAGTGGTTGTAGAGATTGCCAAGGCTGACACCGGCCGCCTGCGCGATGTCACGCATGCTGGTCTGGTGGAATCCCCTTGCGACGAAGCACTGCAGTGCCGCCTGCAGGATCAGGATCATGCGCTGCTCATTGCGGTCGATTCTGCTCATGCCACAAATAGTGAACGAACGTTCGTCCATTTTGAAGAGGGTAACCCGGCCACCACCGGGCTTCGTTCAGGCAGCCTTGACCTCAACCGCTGTTGAGGCCCGATGCTGCCCGCCCCGCCCAACGCTCAACCCGGAGTTGCTGCATGCCACGGATGATCTCCACCCTGCTCGACAGCCGCGTGCTGTGGTTCCTCGCCCGACTGCTGCTGGCCGTGGTGTTCCTGTCCTCGGGTCTAGCCAAGCTGCTGGCGTGGGACAACAGCGTGGCCGAAATGCAGGCGGCCGGGCTGCAACCGCCCGCGCTGTTCAACATCGCCAGCGCCGTGGTGCTGCTGGGTGGCTCACTGTGCCTGCTGCTCGATCGCCTGCTATGGCTGGGCAGCGGCGCGCTGGCGGTGTTCATGCTGCTGACCATCGTCATCGTGCATACCTTCTGGACCAAGCACGGCGCGGAACAGCAGCTGGCGCTGTTCTTCGCGCTGGAACACCTGAGCGTGGTCGGTGGCCTGATCTGCGCGGCCATCGCCAGCCATGCGCGGGCTCAGAAGAACTCGTCGAGCAACCGGTAGAACGCCAGCCGACGCTCGTCGACCAACGCGCCGTAGCGCTGGAACAACGGCGCCACCCAACGCGTGTCGCCGAAGTTGTGAACCAGGCTGCGCGCGGCCAGCGCCAGGTCCTGGTAGCGGTCGGCCACGCCCAGCCGCCCACAGTCGATGAAACCACTGAAACGCCCCTCGACCGCCATCAGGTTCGGCAGGCACGCATCGCCATGGCTGACCACCAGATCTTCATGGTCGGGCCGGGTGCTGCACAGTTCGGCGAACACCTGCTGTGCGCTCTGCCCCAGGCGCTCGTCATCGAAGTCATCGGCGTCGACCAGACCCGCCTCGACGCGGGCGGCGGCAGCCTGCAAGCGCGAGGCCAATCGCTGGTCGAACGGACAGGCTGCCACCGGCAACACATGCAGCCTGCGCAGCGCGTCAGCCAGCAGTTCCACCAACTGCTGCGGCGCAAGTTCCGGCGACGAGGCCAGGTCGCGGCCGGGCAGCGCGCTCATCAGCAACCAGCGCCGGCCCGCTTCTTCGGCGGTGGCAATCACCGTTGGCGCCGGCAGTCCCTGTGCCTGCAGCCAGCGCAGGCGCGCGATCTCATCGCCCAGCTCACTGAAGGCGTCGATCACTTCCGACTTCAGGAAGGCATCGGGCTGGCCTGGCTGCTGCACACGGGCAACATCCGCACGCGACACGCCGATCGACTGCCGCTCGATGCGCGCATCGGCCAACGCTTCCTGCCACGCCCGCGGCAGCGGCAGGCCATCAGTGAAGGGATCGGGTGCTCCCATGTCGGGATGCTCCTGTTGCTGGGGACCCTACGGATTCTCGCCGATCCCGAAGCACACCGCCCAGCAGAGCGCGCAATGGGAGGCCTGACCAAACTGACCTGGCTGTCAGTGGTCAGTACATCCCAGCACCTGCAGCAGCTGCGACGGCTACTACCACAGTACCGTTGCCAGCTCGACAAGATCGCCTCGATCATTACCGCTGAACGCAGCAACCTGCGTGCGTTCGCCGACTGGGACACCGTTCTGGCAGTCGATTGAGGCTGCCGCAGTACAACAAGGAAGCAACATGAAATTGATGGTCATCGGCGCCAGCAGGGGCCTGGGTCGGGCGTTCGTGGAAGGCCTGTGCAGTGCGGGCGACACCGTCATCGGCGTTTCGCGCAAGCGTCCACGCGATCTTGAATGCCCCGAGGGTGTCACTCTGCAGTGGATCGAGGCCGATCTGTCCCAACCCACCTTGGCTGCCAATCACATCGCAGCGCAGGCACCGGCCGATCTGGATGTGCTGATCCACAACCTGGGCATCTGGGAAGAGACCGCCTTCAGCGACGAGTACGCCTTCCTCGAAGAGAGCGATGCCGCGCTCACCCAACTGGTCGACGTCAACATCACCGCCACCTTGGTGCTGCTGCAGCGCCTGCTGCCGCGAGTGCTCGGCGCACCACGCCCGCAGCTGGTGCTGACCGGATCAACCTCGGCACTGCCGCGCAGTGGCCGCCCGGAAGTGGCGTTCGGCGCATCCAAGTTCGCACTCAACGGCATCGCCGATGCACTGCGCGAGGGCTTCCGCGATCGCCGCCTGGCGGTGACCAGCCTGCAGCTGGGCTACCTCAACACCGACGATGCACTGTCGGTGCCGGTTGCAGAGGCTGCAGCGCGCGGCGACGGCGAATTAGTGCCCGTGCATGACGTCGTTGCGATGGTGCGCGCGTTGTTGCGGTTGTCACCGTCCGGCTTCGTGCGCGAACTGGTGCTGCCGGCCATCGCCGACCCGCGCTACTGACCGCTCCTGCGTGCGCCGGACTCAACCTCCTCGCGCAACAGGTACCCAAGCACGATGGCGGTCAGCACAGTTGCCATCGCCAGGACACACAGCTGGCCACGGACGGCCTCCATGTACGCTTGGGCCAGCACCGTTCTCGAAACGCCGGGCAACGCCTCCACCGCTCCCCCCAAGTCGCCCATGGACAGCCTGTGCACGGCGGACCGGGCCACGATGTCGGCCTCCAGCGCTACGCTCCCGCCGATCCGGGCCGAGAGCATGATGCCGACAAGTGCGAGGGCAATGGAATCGCCTGCCAGTCGCATCGCATTGAAGATGCCAGCAGCCATGCCTGCCTGCTCCTTGCCGACCACGCTGACCGCCAGGCCATCCATGATCCCCCAGGGCAAGCCGATGCCGATTCCGATGACCAGCATCGGCATCCAGCGCACCGACGGGATCTGGAACACCTGCGCCAACCATGCCAGCCCAAGTGCACTGATCAGCAGGCCCGCACAGCACAGCGTCCGCGCCGGTATCCACCGCAGCAGGTAACCGGCAACCAGGGGAACAACCAGCAATGGCGCAGACAGTGCTGCCATCGCCAGTCCAGCCTCGGTGGGTCGCAGTCCTTCAACACCGATGAAGCCAGCCGGTAGCACGACCAGAAGGACGACGTAGGAGAACGCAGGGGCGGCGGCCAGAATCTGCACCCCAACAAAACGCCGGTTGCGGAACAGCCCGAGATCCAGCAGCGGCGTTCGATGGGAGCGCTCGACGGCAATGAACACGCCCAGCAACACCACCGTGAGCGCCAGCAGCACCAGCGTCTGCGGATGCAACATGCCACGTTCCGGCAGCACGATCATGGCGTAGGTGAGTGAGCCCAGCGCCAGCATGAAAGTGATGGCCCCCAGCCAATCCAGGCGCGGCGAACCGGCGTTTCTCGATTCCACGGATGACATGGCGACCAGCGGTACGGTCAGCGCCGCCAGCAACGCAGGCAGGAAGAACACCCATTCCCAGCCCAGCGCATCGATCAACCCGCCCGCCAGCAGCGGACCGCCTGCGGCCCCTGCACCAAAGGTGGTGCCGATCAGGCTGAAAACCCTTGCCCGCGCCTGGCCGTCGAACACCTGCGCCAACGACGCCATCGCACCAGCAAACGCTGCCGACGCGGCCATCCCCTGAAGCAGTCGCAGGGCATTGATCCACGCCACATTGGGCATCAAGGGAATCAGGCCGGTGACGAGCGCAAACAACGCGCCGCCCAGAATCCAGATCCGGCGCCTGCCATGCAGATCGGCCAGCCCACCAGCCACCAACGTGGTGCAGCCGTAGGTCAACAGGTAGGCGTTGATGATCCAGGACAACGCCGAAGGGGAACCGCCCAGTGCATCCCGGATGGCAGGAATGCCCACGGCGGGGCTGGCAATGCTCAAGGGAATCGTGAGCGCCGTCAGACAGCCCGCCAGCACCACGCCAAAGCGTGATGATCCGGCCGTCTCAGCAGAGGCAACAGACATGTCGATGAAGCTCCAGCGTGGCCAAGCGCCACCGCATTGATGCTATCGACGACGTTATTGCGGAAGAATCCATCATTCTGTCCATGCTTTAATGACACTAACGTCATCAATGGCCAGGTCATGGACAGCTTTGCCGGTCTCAGCCTCTTCGTTCTGGTTGCCGAGGCACGCAGCTTCGCGGCCGCAGCACGACAGCGTGGCATCACCCCTTCGGCAGCCAGCAAGACCGTCGCCCGGCTGGAAGAGCGCCTGGGCGCCCGCCTGCTGAATCGCAATACCCGCAGTGTCAGCCTGACTGCCGAAGGTGAGCAGTTCCTTGAACGCTGCCGTCGCATCATGCTCGAGGTTGCTGCGGCGGAGCGCGAACTGACCGACGCCCACGCCGCGCCCAGCGGTCGCCTGAAGGTCAGTCTTCCACTCGCCAGCGGGCTGATGCTGCCGGTGCTTTCAGCGTTTGCGCACCGCTTCCCTGCCATCGAACTCGACCTGCACTTCAGCGACCGCCTGGTCGATGTCATCGAGGAAGGCTTCGATGCCGTTGTCCGCACCGGCAGCCCCGCCGACTCCCGGCTGCACGGCCGCAACCTCGGCAGCACCCGCCTGTTGTGCGTGGGCGCGCCTGCCTACTTCGCCCAGCGCGGCACGCCGCAGCACCCGGATGACCTGAGCGGCCACGCCTGCCTTCTCCATCGCTTTCCCGGCACCGGCCTGCTCGAACGCTGGCCACTGCCCGCGCAGCAGGGAGGCACTGAGCCGCGGCTGACTGCCGCAATGACCGCCAATCATCTTGAGACG
Organism: Stenotrophomonas sp. GD03819; assembly: GCF_029841665.1. Taxonomy (NCBI): domain Bacteria; kingdom Pseudomonadati; phylum Pseudomonadota; class Gammaproteobacteria; order Lysobacterales; family Lysobacteraceae; genus Stenotrophomonas; species Stenotrophomonas sp. GD03819. The sequence goes on along the minus strand of NZ_JAOCEW010000015.1, from coordinate 41,269 downwards.
ATCCTGCACATGGCCATCGATGGCCATGGCATTGCCTGCCTGCCCGACTTCGCCACGCGTGATGCGCTGGACCGCGGTGCGCTCGTCAGCGTTCTGGACCCATGGAGCACCGAGCGAAGCACCTTCTGGGCCCTCTGGCCAAGCCATCGCCATCAGCAGCCACGTGTACGCGCGTTCGTGGATTTCATGGCCGAACACCTCCTGCCCGAACGCAGCCAGTGCAATTGAACCTGCGCCCTGCTGCGACTACGCTGCGGTTCACTGGCCGTCGGTCACAGGCGGGAACCTGCTATGGATGCGCTTTCACGGGTCTCGGCCCAGGTCCTGGACAGCGCCCTGCCCAGCCTGCCGCTGTACCTGCTGCAGGCCACGGCGGTGATCGGCATGATCGGCGTGCTGCTGATCGCCACCCGTCGCGCTGGCCATGCCATTGAAGGCCGCCGCCTGCACGTGGGCGTGGCGCTGGGCCTGATCTACCTGTTCAACGCCTGGTTCGTGGCCCGCTATACCCAAGGCGTGGTCAAGCTGCACCTCGGCTTCGACATCCTGCTGGTCAGCGGACTGCTCGGCGGCTGGCGCGGCGGCCTGGCCTGCCTGGGTGCCAGCCTGCTGGCCCGATACCAGTTCGCCGGCACCCAGTATTTTCTGCCAGCCGGCCTCGAGGCCACGCTGCAGATGCTGGCCGGCGTCTGGCTGCGCAGGCGCCTGCACCCGCGCATGCTCAATGAACTCTCGCTGCGCATGATCCTGCAGGCCTGGGGCGTGCGTATCGTCGTCACTGCGTTGGGCCTGGCACTGGGCGTCGCAATCATCGGCGCCAATCAGCTACCCGTGGAGGAGTTGGCAATCCAGCGCCTGCTGGCACTGCCACTATCGCTGCTGATGCTGGGCGCGGTGTTCGCACTGGTCTACAACGATGCGCAGATCGATGCACAGCGTCAGCGCGAACACGCCTGGCTGCGCATCGATCCGATCAGTGGCCTGCCCAACATGCGTGCGCTCGGCGAACGCCTGCAGCATTACTGGCGCGACAACGACGGTATCGGCAAGGCCTGCCTGATCGTGGCCGAGATGGGCAACCTGCGCGACCTGCGCCTGCGCTACGGTCCGCTGCAGGACAACGGACTGTGGCAGCGCGACAGCACCGAAGAGGTGCATCGCCTGCTGCCCTCGCTGCCGGCCGGCCAGCTGGAGATCTACCAGTTCGGCGATGCCGCGCTGGCGATCCTGGTGCGCGACCTGACCTTGTCCGAACTGCGCACGCAGCCGCAGATCACCGAGCTGGCCAGCAACCTGGCCGATCGGGTCGGCCGCGATTGGCCCGGCTTCCGGCCGCTGTTCCGCTGCGCGGTGGTCGAACTGAAGCCACCGGGCGCGGCAGACGATGGCCACCTGCCCTTCCGGGCAATCACCGTGGCGCTGAGTGCGATCGAATCCGGCGTCGTGTTCTTCGACGACCCGATCCAGCGCGACAGCGAGATCGACGCCCTGATTGAAGTCGCCCTTGATCGCTGGCTGCAGCAGGGCGACGCCCCGCTGTGCTACCAGCCCAAGCATCGCCTGCAGGATCGCCAGCTGGTCGGCGCCGAAGCACTGCTGCGCATGCGCGACGGCGAGGGTCGGCTGATCGCGCCCATGCGGGTGATCTCGCTGCTGCGCCGGCAGGGGCGGCTGGCTGAACTGGAATGGGCCACGCTGCAGTCGGCCATCCACTTCCTGCAGCAGTGCCGACGCGATGGCACGCAGCTGAAAATCGCCGTGAATGTTTCGGCCGAGTCACTGCGCCTGCCCGGCTTCGGCCTGCGCCTACAGGAACTGCTGCAGCTGCACGATGTGCCCGGCGTGATGCTGCGCCTGGAGATCGTCGAATGGACCGAGATCGTCGAGCGCGACGTGGTCGATGCCAACATCGCACAGCTGCTGGCGGCGGAGGTCACGTTGTCACTGGATGATTTCGGCGCTGGCTATTCAACCCTGATCCTGCTCTCGCAGCTGGCCATCGCCGAGGTCAAGATCGAGCAGGCCCTGATCGCCACCCTGTCCGACGCCAAGTCGCAGTCGATCGTGCGCTTCATCGTCGAAGTCGCGCACCGCTGCGGTGCAATCGTGGTGGCCGAAGGTACCGAGACCCTGGCGCAGGAACAGCAACTGCGCGCACTGGGTGTGGATGTCGGCCAGGGCTATCTGTACTCGGCGGCGCTGCCGGCCGACGAGTTCCGCCGCTTCGCTACCAGCTAGACCGCGTAGAAACCCAGGAACATCGCCACCGCCGATTCGGCAACGCGTGCACGCTCCTGTGTGCTCAACGGTGCCTGCCCCATCGTCACCTGTGGCCAGAACGCAAAGCTCTTCACCAGCCCGTGCAGCTGGTGGCCAGCAAATTCCGGATCGACCTCGCGCAGCCGGCCATCAGCGATGGCCGCGCGGATCCAGGCACTCTCGCCGCTTTCCTTTTCGCCCATGCGGCAGACGATGGCCTGCGCGCGCTCCGGTGAGTGGATGATCTCGGCCATCGCCACCCGCGCCAGGTCAATGAAGTTGGCATCGCTGAGCAGTTCCAGCTTCTGGCCCAGCAACTGCAGCAGCTGCGCCTGCAGCGGCTGGTCGGCGCGGTACGGTAACGCGTCGCTGGCCACGCTGCGTTCCCAGAGCTCCTCCAGGATCATCGAGAACAACGCTTCCTTGCTGGGAAAGTGGTTGTAGACGGTGCGCTTGGAGACCCCGGCCGCCTCGGCGATGCGGTCCATGCTGGTGGCCTCGTAGCCCGAGGCACGGAACTCCTCTACCGCCGCGCGCACGATGGCATCGCGTTTACGGTCGGTCAGGCGTTGCGCGGCACGGGGCATGGCAGAAACCGGATAACTGAACGGATGCGCACATTTTACACCGGAGAGTGTACTTTTGAAAAACACGAAACTACACTGTGCAGTGTACCCAGCGGACGTCACCCATGAAGCGCCTGCTCCTTGTCCTTTTGCTTGGAATCCTCGCCGTGACCGCCTACACCTTCTGCAAATCCTGGTCCCTCCCCGACTTCCCCGATTCGCCGCAGTACCGCGACGGCAAGTTCCACAATGCCCTGCCCCGTCCTGCGATGGGCCTGCGCGACGGTGCGGAGATCTGGTGGACGTTTCTCTTCAACAAACCCAAGGGCACCGTGCCTGCGCACCCGATTCCGGTGCTGCCGCTGGACCGCGCCACCCTCGACGCCGCGCCGGACCGCAGCCTGTTCCGGCTTGGGCACTCCACGATCCTGCTGAAGCTGCGTGGCCAGTACTGGCTGACCGACCCGGTCTTCTCCGAGCGCGCCTCGCCAGTGCAGTGGATGGGCCCGGCCCGCTTCCACGCACCGCCGATCAGCATCGAAGAGCTGCCGCCGATCGCTGGCGTGATCCTCTCGCACAACCACTACGACCACCTGGACCATGCCGCCGTGATACAGCTGGCAGGCAAGACCGCGCGCTTCATCGCCCCGCTCGGCGTCGGCGACCAGCTGATTGCCTGGGGTGTGGACGCCAGCAAGGTCGAACAGCTGGACTGGTGGCAATCGACCGAGGCCAGCGGCCTGCGCCTGACCGCCACCCCGGGCCAGCACTTCTCCGGCCGCGGCCTGGGCGACAGCGACCGCAGCCTGTGGGCGTCGTGGGTGATCCAGGACGACGACTTCCGCATCTTCTTCAGCGGCGACACCGGCTACTTCGACGGCTTCAAGGCCATCGGCGAGAAGTACGGCCCGTTCGACCTGACCATGATCGAGACCGGCGCCTATGATCCGCGCTGGGCGTTCGTGCACATGCAGCCGGAACAGACGCTGCAGGCGCACCTGGACCTGCGCGGCAAGTGGCTGCTGCCGATCCACAACGGCACCTTCGACCTGGCCCTGCACGAGTGGCAGCAGCCGTTCGAGCGCATCACCGCATTGGCGGCCGCGAAGAACGTGCCGGTGGCTACGCCGATGATGGGCGAAGCGCTGGACATGCAGGCGCCGCAGGCGGGTACGCGCTGGTGGGAGACGGTGGAGCTGTAGCGTGCGGTGCGCTTGACCTGCCGGAAACCATGTAGAGCCGAGCCATGCTCGGCTGCGTCAACCACAGAAGCGGCCTGCGACGCTGCAGTGCGTCATGTAACCGATTACATCCCTTGCTAGCGTCGCGCTCGCCCGACACCGGCCGAACCTGCGAGGCTGTACGTAATGACATTGCGCGCCGAACGCTCCAAGGTCTCCCGCTCAGCCATTCCGTGGCGTACTGCCGCCACCCTGATACTGGCCGCCCTCGCCGCCGCCGCACAGGCACAGCCCCTTCCCCCGCGCAGCCAATGGCAGGCCAGCAGTTCCTCGCAGCAGGTGCCGGCGATGGCGATCAGCCACCTGATCGACGGCGACCCGAAGACCGTCACCGGCGGCGCCTTCAGCCCAGGCCACTGGTTCCAGATCGATCTGGGCACGCCAACCCGGCTGGCTGGCGCACGACTCACCTGGGATGTCTCCAACCCGGAAGGCTATTCACTGCAGACCTCAATGGATGGTACGCAGTGGCAGACCGCGTACACGATGGCCGATTCACTGGGCGATGTGGAAACGCTGTACTTCGCGCCGCGGCAGGCGCGCTATCTACGACTGGCCAGTCCGCAGCGCACCTCCGACTGGGGTGTGTCGATCTTCGAAATGGAGCCGCTGGACAGCACGCTCAGCGCACGCATCGCCGATGTCGATGCAACACAGGCAGCCGCGCTCTGGCAAGGCGGCGGCACCGTTGCGGTTCCGACCGGAAAAGGTGGATCCCATGCGCTCGAGATCACGCTGCCGCAGGCTCAATCCACGGCTGGCCTGGTGGTCGACTGGGCCGATGGCGCGCGCGGCGCTGCACGACTGCAGGCGCAGGATGCACAGGGCCGTTGGCAGGACCTCGCACACGATGCACAGGCGGCCAATCATCGGCAAAGCTGGCTGGCTGCTGACACGGCACAACCCCTGCGTGCGTTCCGGCTGAGCGTGGACGGCCCCGCACCGCAGGTCGCGCGACTGCGCCTGCTCGGGCCAAAGGCGGTAATGACGCCGATGAAGCGATACCAGATCACCGCCAGCGGCGCTCAGCGCGCGTTGTTCCCGGCATCGCTGCAGATGCAGCAGACCTACTGGACCGCCGTCGGTGTGCACGCAGGACGACAGAAATCGATCTTCGACGAATACGGCAATCTGGAAGCCTTCAAGGGCGCGCCGCTGGTGCAGCCGATCTGGCGTGGCGCTGACGGGCGTGCCGCTGGCGCGGCAGGACAGCCGATACAGCACGCGTTGCGGGATGGCTGGAAGCCGATGCCCTCCGCCACCTGGTCACCGCAGCCCGGCCTGGAGCTGCGCAGCGAGGTATTCGCCATCGAGCGCGACGGCCAGCCGGTAACGTTCTTGCGGCATCGCCTGCACAACACGGGCAGCGCCAGGATCGAAGGCACGCTCAGCCTGGTCGTGCGCCCGATGCAGATGAATCCGCCGTGGCAGAACGGCGGGCTGTCACCGATCCGCGATGTGACCATCGATGGGCAGGCGGTGCGCATCAATGGACGCACGCTGCTGCAGTCGCTCACGCCGGTGGCTGCGTCCGGCGCGGCGCCGTTCGGCAAGGATGGCGCAACGGAAATCACCGCGACCCTCGCTGCCGGCCAGCTGCCCTCCACGCAACAGGCGCGCGACGACGAGGGTCTTGCCTCGGCTGCGTTGAACTACCGCGTATCACTGGCACCGGGGGCCAGCGATGCCATCGTGGTCGCGTTCCCGCTGGGTACTACCGCCGCCGATACCAAGGGCGCACTGCCCGAAGCGCCTGCGCTCGATCTAGCCACGCTGCCCCGCGATGCCAATGCGGCGTTCGATTCCCTGGCCACGCAGGCCTCCGCGGACTGGCAGGCACGGCTGGGCCAGGTCGGCCTGCGCCTGCCCGATCCCTCACTGGTCGACATGCTGCGTGCGCAGGCCGCCTACATGCTGATCAACCAGACCGGCCCGGCCATGCAGCCCGGCCCGCGCAACTACAACCGCTCCTTCATCCGCGACGGCATGGCCACCTCGGCGGTGCTGCTGCGCATGGGCGAAGCCAAGGTCGCGCGCGACTACCTGGGCTGGTACAGCGAACACGGCGTGCATGCCAACGGCCTGGTCTCGCCGATCCTCAACGACGATGGCAGCGTCAACACCGGTTTCGGTTCGGATATCGAGTACGACAGCCAGGGCCAGTACGTGGCGCTGGTGGCCGATGTCGCGCGCCTCGATGGCGGACCCGAATCGGTACGTGCCTATCTGCCGAAAGTGAAGGCAGCGCTGCGCTTCCTGCAGGAACTGCGCGAACGCACGCTGGCGCCCGGCTACAAGGCCGACCAGCCAGCGCCGGAGCGCTTCGCGGGCATTCTTGCGCCGTCGATCAGCCATGAGGGTTATCCGTCTCCCACCCACAGCTACTGGGACGACTATTGGGGCCTGAAGGGCTGGCACGACGGCGCGTGGCTGGCCGAATCGCTGGGCGACCACGAGACCGCAGCGTGGGCACGCGAACAGTACAAACTGCTTTACGACGCGCTGCACGCCTCGATCCGGGCGACGATGGCGTGGAAGGGCATCGACTTCATTCCCTCCTCGGCCGATCTGGGCGATGGCGATCCCACCGGCGTTTCGATCGCACTGGACCCGACCGGCGCACAGAGCGTGCTGCCCGCCGAGGCGCTGCGGACCACCTTCGCGCGCTACCTGGAGGACGTCCGCAAGCGCAGCCAGCCCGGTGCGCTGTACGCCTACACGCCGTACGAGATCCGCAACGTGCTGAGTTACGTGCACCTTGGCCAGCCACAGGTAGCCGATGAACTGCTGCAGGGCCTGCTGCATGATCGGCGCCCGCTTGAGTGGCAGGTGCTGGCTGAGGTCGTGCACTCACGCCTACGTTTTCCGCGTTACCTGGGCGACATGCCGCATACCTGGATTGGTGCCGAGTACGGCCGCACGCTGTTCGGCATGCTGATGCGCGAAGACGATGATGCCCTCTCACTGCTGCTGGGCACGCCACCGTCTTGGGTGGCTGGCGATGGGTTGGCGGTCGAACGCCTGCCGACAGCGTATGGCACGTTGCAGATGCAGGCGCGGCAACGCGACGGGGTGCTGACGGTGGCGCTTGGTGAGGGGCTGCGCAGCGGGACGGCGGTGAAGGTCTGGTGGCCGGAGCGCACCATGCCGAAGACGGTGCGTGTGGATGGACGTAGCGTTTCCGACTTCGATGCCGAGGGTGTGCGGCTGGTGAAACCCTTCCGGACACTGGAGGCGCGTTGGTAGAGCAGCCGAGCATCGCTCGGCTCTACAAAGACGGAGGTAGCGCCGGGCCACGCCCGGCGTCATTGCAGCGTCGGCAACCCCGGCGGATTGGTCTGCGACTGCGGCACCGCTTCCTCGGCCACATTCCATCGCTTCAGCGCCTGCGCATAGGTGCCGCTGCCTATCTGGGTATTCAGCGCCTGCGTCACCGCGTCGGCCAGGCCGCTGCCCTTGCGCGTGGTCACCGAAATCGCCGCAGCGTTCGGCCATCCCCCTGGGAACAGGCCAACACGCCGCACCTTGCCATCGCGTGCCGAATAAGCGCCGGTGGCATTGGGCTCGAACGAGACATCGGCGCGGCCGGTGATCACCGCCAAGCGGCCGACCACCGCGTCGTCGAAGTACTGGTACTCCACCGGCTTCAGGCCGGCAGCGATGTTCTGCTGGTCCCACTGGCGCAGGATCTGGTCCTGGTTGGTGCTGGCGCCCACCACCACCTTCAGCCCGGCGACGTCGGCGGGCTTTTCGATCTTCTGTATCGGCCCATCGGTGCGCGTGTAGATGCCCAGCAGGTCGTAACGATAACTGGAGAAATCGAACTTCTTCTTGCGCTCCTCGGTGACCGTCACATTGGAGAGCACCGCATCGTACTTGCCCGATTCCAGCCCCAGCGGCCAGTCAGGCCAGGCCACCGGTACGATCACCAGCTTCAGGCCCAGCCCATCGGCGATCAGCCGCGCGATGTCCGGCTCGATGCCGACCACGTCCTTGCTGTCGGCACCATAGTCGGCCAGCGGCAGCTGCCCCGGATGAGTGGCAACGGTGAATGTGCCGGGGGTGACGAAGCGATAGTCGGCCGGGATCAACGCCCGAGCCTTCGGGTCAAACGTACCCTTCAGCACGGCCGTGTTCGCACCGGCCAGGCTGGTCGCGGCCACGGCGCCGGCATCCGGTGCCTGGCGTACGCGCGAATAGACGATGCCGGCGATGCCGATGACCAGCACGCCCACGATCAACAGGGTGCTGCGCGAGGGGCGACGCGGTGCTGCAGGGCTCATGGTGTTCCTTCCAGGGCTATAGGGTCTTGGCCAGGAAATCGGCCGTGCGCTGCTGGCGCGGGCGCTCGAACAACGCCTCGGGCGTGCCCTGCTCGATCACCCGCCCCTGGTCCATCATCACCACGTGGTCGGCCACGCGGCGGGCGAAACTCAGCTCATGGGTGACGATCACCAGTGTGGTGCCGGAACTGGCCAGCTCCTCGATCACGCTGAGTACCTCCGCCACCAGTTCCGGGTCCAGTGCCGAGGTCGGTTCATCGAACAGCAGCACCTTCGGTTGCAGCGCCAGTGCGCGGGCGATCGCGATGCGCTGCTGCTGGCCACCGGACAGCTGGCGTGGGAAGGCATCGGCCTTGTCGGCCAGGCCGACCCGCTCCAGCAGTGTGCGCGCCTGCTGCTCGGCCTGCGCGCGCGATACACCACGTACCGCGATCGGTGCCTCGATAATGTTCTCCAGCGCGGTCAGATGCGGGAACAGGTTGAAGCCCTGGAACACCATGCCCACCTCGGAACGACGGCGGCGGATCTCGCGCTCGGGAAGTTCGTACAACGTGTCACCCTCGCGGCGGTAACCGATCAGCTGGCCGCCGACAGTCACGTAACCACTGTCCGCGCGTTCCAGGTGGTTGATCAACCGCAGCAGCGTGGATTTCCCGGCACCGGACGGGCCGATCAGCACCGTCACGCTGCCGGCGCGCAGGTCCAGGTTCACGTCTTCCAGCACCGGCTGATCGCCGAACACCTTACCCACGCCATGCAGCGATACCGCCGCACCCTCGCCCGCTTCCACCTGGGTGGCGATGCGCGGGCGGTTGGCCACGCGCGGCGCAGCATCACTGGATGTCCGTACCGGTGACGACACCCGCGACACCGAGCGCTCGCGCTGCAGCTGGCCGCGCGCGAAGCGCTGTTCCACGCGCCGCTGCAGCAGCGACAACACGGTCAGGATCACCAGGTACCAGACCGTGGCCACCATCAGCAGCGGCACCACTTCCAGGTTGCGCCGATAGATCACCTGCACGGTGTAGAACAGCTCCGGCAGCGCCAGCACGTAGACCACCGAGGTGCTCTTGGCCAGGCCGATCACATCGTTGAACGCCGCCGGCAGGATCGAACGCATCGCCTGCGGCAGGATGATGCGGCGCACCTGGCGGCCACGCGGCAGGCCGAGCGCGGCCGCGGCCTCGTACTGGCCGTGGTCGACCGAGAGGATGCCACCGCGGATCACCTCGGCCGAGAACGCTGCCTGGTTCAGGGTCAGGCCCAGCACCGCGGCGGTGAACACACCGATCAGCTGTGTGGTCGGGTACGAGAACAGGCTGATGCTGGTGAACGGCACGCCCAGCTCGATGGTGCTGTACAGATAGCCCAGGTTGTTCAGCAGCAGCAACAGCACCAGCAGCGGGATCGAGCGGAACAGCCACACATAGCCCCACGACACCGCCGACAGCAGCGGCGAACCGGAGACGCGTGCCAGCGCGAGCAGCGTACCCAGCGCGAAACCGAGGCCGGTGCCAAGCGCGGTCAGCAGCAGCGTGCGACCCAGGCCTTCCAGCACCGGGCGTGCGAAGAACCACTCGGCGAAGGTGCCCCAACCCCAGCGCGGATTGCCCAGCACGGACTGCAGCCCGATCAGGATCAGCGCCAGTGCCAGCACCGTGCCGAAGACCTGCAGCGGATGCCGGGCCGGCACGATCTTCAGTGCCTGTCCGGGCGCCGGACGAGCGGCGATGCCCTCCAGCGCGGTCGACGGTGTGCTCATGCGTGGGCTCCGTGCAGCAGTGCCTGTGCAGGGGTAACGACAGGCGTCGTCGCCCGCAGGTGCTTCTCGAACGGCAGATGCGCAACCGTTTCCGGGTCGGCCTCCAGATCGAACAGCGCGGTGTAGCCGTGGCTCAGGTACAGGCCAACAGCTTCAGGCTGGCGGAAGCCGGTCGTCAGGAACACCCTCCGGTACCCTTGCCGCGCTGCCTGCTCTTCCAGCTCCTGCAACACGCGCCGCGCAATGCCCTGGCGACGCAGCCCGGGCAGTGTCCAGATGCGCTTGAATTCGGCGGTATCCGGATCGCGGTGCGGCATGAAGGCACCACCTGAAATCGCCACACCGTCGCGCAGCAGCAGCACGAAGGCACCTACCGGGGCCGCAAAGGCCTGCGCCGGGTAGCGCTGCAGCTCCTCGCGAGCGCTGCCACCGATGCGTCGGCGCACGTCGGCGTAGCGGCTGTCGTACTCCTGTTCAAGACCGTCGAACAGGGGTCGCGCCAGCGGATCATCCACCGAGGTATAGAGGAAGCGTTCGTTGCTGCTCATGCCACGTCCTTCACCAGATAGTCTTCGGCCAGTCGCGCCCACAGGCTGGCGGCGGGGGCAATGGCGGCGTCGTTGAACACATAGCGCGGGCTGTGCAGCGGCGCGCTGTCGCCGTTGCCGACGAACACGAAGCTGCCGGGTCGCGCCTGCAGCAGGAAGGCGAAATCCTCGCTGGCCGTGCGCGGCGCAAACTCGGGAACGATCTGTTCGGCACCGAAGCCCTGCACCGCTACCTCGCGGATGTAGGCGGTCTGCTGAGGGTGATTGATCACGCTGGGGAAGCCGCGCGGAAATTCGATCTCGGCGCGCGCACCAAACGCGGCGGCGGTCTGCTCGGCAATCTCGGTGACCCGGCGCCGCAGGGTATCGCGCACCTCCGGTAGATAGGCGCGCACGGTCAGCTTCAGCTCGACCACGTCCGGAATCACGTTGGCGGCCTGCCCGCCGTGGATCGAGCCCACGGTGACCACGCCCATCTGCCGCGGATCGACATTGCGCGACACCACGCTCTGCAGCGCAGTGATGATGTGCGCGGCGACCAGAATCGGATCCACGCTGCCCTGTGGCTCGGCACCATGTCCGCCCTTGCCGATCACCCTCAGCCGTGCCCAATCCACCGATGCCATCGCCGGGCCGTCGACGAAACCGAAGTGGCCCACCGGCACGCCCGGCCAGTTGTGCAGCCCATAGATCGCATCCACCGGGAAACGCTCGAACAAGCCATCGGCAATCATCTTCGAAGCACCCGAACCCGTCTCCTCAGCAGGCTGGAACACCAGCTGCAGGGTGCCGTCGATGCGCCCGTGGTGGGCCAGGTAGTGTGCAGCGGACAGCAGGATGGCGGTATGCCCATCGTGGCCGCAGGCATGCATCAGCCCCTCGGTCTGGCTGGCGTAGGCCAGGCCGGAGTCCTCATGGATCGGCAGTGCGTCGATGTCGGCGCGCAGGCCGAGACGACGGCTGCCCTGCCCGCGCTGCAGCGTGCCGACCACACCGGTGCCGCCGAGCCCGGTGGTCACCTCATAACCCCACTGCTGCAGCAGCTCGGCCACACGTGCACTGGTGCGATGCTCCTCGAAGGCCAACTCCGGGTGCCGATGCAGATCGTGGCGAATCGCGATGGCAGCCTCGGCGCGTGCCGCGATCTCCGGCAACACGCCAATCGCTGGGGAACTCCGCCGGGCGTGGCCCGGTGCTGCCGCAGTTTCTCCGCTCATCGCCCTACCCCACCTTCCGCGCCGGTTCGGCGTCGGTCGAATAGCGGCTGGCCTTGTACGGCAGACCCAGATGCTCGCGCAGGGTCTGTCCTTCCAGCTCGCGCTGGTGGTAGCCGCGCGCCTGCAGGATCGGCAGCACCTGGGTCACGAAATCGTCCAGGCCCTCGCGCTGCGCGGCGAAGCCGAGAATGAAGCCATCGCTGGCACCGGCATCGAACCAGCGGATCAGCTCATCAGCCACATGCTCCGGTGTGCCGATGAAGTTCGGCCGTGGGCTCACTGCTTCCAGTGCCACCTGGCGCAGGCTCAGACCCTTCTCACGCGCATCCTGCTTGATGCGGTCGGTGGTGGAACGGAACGCGTTGCTGCCGATGTCACCCAGCTCCGGGAACGGTGCATCCGGGTCGTACTGGCTGAAATCGTGGTGATCGAAGAAGCGCCCCAGGTACGCCAGTGCATCCTCCAGCGTGGCCAACGCGGCAATCGCCTGATACTTGGCTTCGGCCTCCTCGGCGGTGCGGCCGACGATGGGGCCGATGCCCGGGAAGATCTTCACATCGTTGCCGCTGCGGCCGTGCGCGATCGCCGAGTTCTTCACCTTCTGGGTGAATGCACGGGTTTCTTCCAGCGAAGGCGAATGGGTGAACACCGCATCGGCGTACTTGCCGGCCAGTGCGATGCCATCGTCAGACGAACCGGCCTGGAAGATTACCGGCTGTCCCTGCGGCGAACGCTGGATGTTGAGCGGGCCTTCCACCTGGAAGAAGCGGCCCTTGTGGTCGAGGCGGCGGAATTTCTCCGGTGCGAAGAAGGTGCCGCTGTCGCGCTCACGCACGAATGCGTCGTCATCCCACGAATCCCACAGCCCCTGCACGACGTCCAGGTACTCATCGGCGATCTGGTAGCGCAGCGCATGCTCCGGGTGTGGCCGGCCATAGTTGCGGCCCGAACCTTCCAACGGCGACGTCACCACGTTCCAGCCGGCGCGGCCGCCACTGAGCAGATCCAGTGAAGCAAACTGCCGTGCCACCGTGAACGGATCGCTGTAGGACGTCGACAGCGTGCCCGCCAGGCCGATCTTGTTCGTTGCCGTGGCCAGCGCCGACAGCAGCGAGATCGGCTCGAAGCGGTTGAGGAAATGCGGGATCGACTTCTCGTTGATGTACAGGCCATCGGCCACGAAACCGAAGGCAATGCCGTTGTCCTCGGCGGTGCGCGCAATGTCGATGTAGAACTGCAGGTTGACGCTGGCATCGGCCGGATTGGACGGATGCTTCCAGGCATGCATGTGGCTGCCGGGGCCCTGCAGCATGATGCCGAACGGAATGTGGCGCGGGGTGGTGCTCATGGGAATCGCTCCTGCAGGTCAGGCCACCGCCGCGCGCGGCGCGGGCGACAGCAGTTCAAGGGAGGTCAGGCGTGCGTCGAGGTCGGCCACCGGCGCATCGAGAATGAACTCACCCACGCCGAAGCGCCGGTGCAACGCGTCCAGTTCGTCACGCACATGCTGCGCATCGCCGGACAGCACGCTGGGGCGCGTTTCCTCGATGCGGAAGTCCGCCACGCCCACCTGGCGTGCGTACTCGGCAGCCGCCTCGGGGCTGGGCAGGTTCACCGCCTGCCCGGGACCAAGGTGCAGCTTGTAGACGCGTAGCGCACCGATATGCCGCGCAGCCGCTTCGGCCGTAGGTGCGGCGAAGGCCACCGTGGCCAGCAGCGGGGGCTGCGAGGAGACGCTGCGGTAGGCGTCGAATGCGGCCTCGATGTGCTTCGGATCACCATCGAAGTGCGCGGCGTAGACGAAGCGCCAGCCCAGCTCGGCCGCCTGCTTCGCACTCTGCGGGCTGGCACCGAGCAGGAAGCGCTCCGGCGCATGCTGCGGAATCGGCCGCGCCAGCACATCGGCTTCGGCGCCGGACAGATAGCCCTCAAGGTCGCGCAGTTGCTGGTCGAAGTCGGCGAACGCCGGGCGCCCGGCCGCCAGCGCGGCAGTCGACGCTGGCAGGCCACCCGGCGCCTTGCCCACGCCCAGATCCACGCGCCCTGGCGCCAACGCTGCCAGCAGGTTGAAGTTCTCCGCCACCTTGTACGGCGCGTAGTGGCGCAGCATCACCCCGCCGCTGCCGATACGGATGCGCCGGGTCTGCGCCAGCACCCACGCCGCAAGCACCTCCGGTGCGGGACTTGCCAACGTCGGCGCGGCATGGTGCTCGGCAAACCAGTAACGGTGATAACCCAGCTGTTCGGCGCGCTGGGCCAACTGCAGGCTGTTGCGCAGCGCCTGTTCCGGCGAGGCGCCCTCGGCCACCGGGCTCTTGTCCAACACGCTGATCTGATAGCTCATCGTCGCGTCCTCGCTCAGGGATGGGCCACGGGGATGCCGAGCAACCCGTTCAGCGCGGCCAGGATCGGCTCGGCGCCGGAGATGTACTGGCGGTTCTGGTGCGCGCCACTGGCCAGCTCGCTGTGCACGCCCTGCGGCAGCACCAGCTTGGGCAGCGACTGGTCCTGCTCGCCGATCTCGGCGATCACCTCGCGGCGCGGCCGCGCGAAGCCGATGCGGCGCACGTCCAGCTGCGCGTCCAGGCCGTCGATACTCGACAGCGCCCCTTCCAGCAGCAGGCTGTGCCGACAGAAGAAGCGCTGGCCGGGAATCTGTCCGTCCTCGAACTCACGGTCGAGCAGGAACAGGATGGGCTTGTCGGTTGCGTCCAGACTCACGGGGTCGTCCTCATCGGGGGGCGGCAATGCGATGCCGCTTCGATATCGATGCTAGAGATGACGGGGGTCGGCACGGCGATGCCAGACGACAATCGGCGGTCGGATCCGGCCACGCAGATGCGCCTTGGCCATAAGCAAAGCGCCGCCGGTTATGCCGTCAGGCGATGCGTCGCAGCGGCGCCGCTACCGCCAGCGCCTGCGTAGCCAGATGGCCGGCCGCACGCTCGGTCGCCAGCGCGATCCGCGCCTGCAAAGCGGCACTGTTGATGTGCTCGCCATCGAAGTCGGCAGGCGTGGCATACACCCCGATCGGCAGCGTGTGCGCCTGCAGGAAACTGAACAACGGCCGCAACTGGTGGTCGATCACCAGCGCATGGCGCTCGCTGCCGCCGGTCGCTGCCAGCAATACCGGCGTATCCACCAGCGCTTCAAGCCCGATGAAGTCGACCAGATGCTTGAACAGCCCCGGATACGATCCCCGATAGACCGGCGCAGCCACTACCAGCAGCCCGGCCGCCTCGATCGTCTGCAGCGCCTGCTCCACGGCGGGTTCCACTTCATCGCGCGACAACGACTGCCCCAGCGAGCGCGCGATTGGCGCCAGCTCCACCAGATCCACACTGGCATGCACCCGCTGCTGCAGCGACGCCAGCAGATGCCGCACCAGCAGCAACGTGCGCGACGTCGCCGAACTGGTCGGCGACCCCACCACTGCAACCACCCTCAATGCAGAAGACATGAACTGCTCCTCGATGATGCCGAACTACCGCCGGCCGCCTTTCGCCTTGTGTATAGCCGAGCCATGCTCGACTGCTCCAGATCAGAACCGGTAATTGATCCGCCCGTACCAGAACGCCCCGATGCGGCTCAGCACGTCGCCCGAATCCCACGTCGTCTCGATGCTCGCCACATCGGTGGCACTGCGTGCGTACTCGGGCACCTTGCGGGTGCGCTTGTCGAACACATTGTTGATGCCCAGCGCCGCACTCCAGCCCGCCCCCAGTTCCACGCCACCGGACAGGTTGGTCACCAGCACGGGCGGCTGCTTGTACTCCAGGCCGTTGTTCAGGCGCTTGATCGGGCCGTAGTACGTGAAGTCGACATTCGAGCGCCAGCGCCCGTTCTGCCACCCCAGGCCGGCCACCTGCGTATAGCTCGGCGTGCGGAAGCGCAGTGCGTATTCGCTGGTCCTGGTCAGCAGGTTGATGTTCGGCAGCCCCTGCAGCGCCCCTGGAATGTCGCTGACCTTCTGGATGGTGGTGCGCCCCACGTTGGCCGCGTAGCTCCAGCGCAGCTTGCCCCACGCAGTCTCCTGGTTCGCTTCCAGGGTCAGCTCGACGCCGCGTGTGCGGGTATTGCCCACGTTGGTGAAGTAGCTCGCGTAGAACGCATCACCCGGCAGGATGCTGATGCCGGCTGACCCCAGCAGTGCATCGATGGTGTTCTTCTGCGCTGCGCTCAGCACCGTGCCGCTGTTGTCGGTGATGCGCGCCGGATCCTGTGCGTTGTAGCCGATCTGGCTGGACTGCCCGAGCTGGCCACGGATATCGATCTGGTACGCATCCACGGCCAGGTGGAACGCCGGGCTCGGGTCCCAAGTCACGCCCAGGCTGTAGTTGGTGGCTTTCTCGGGCTTCAGCGGCGTGGCACCCAGTGCGATCGCCGCCGGCGAAGACACCTGCGCCACCAGCGTGGTGCCGCAGGGGCAGCTGCCCGTGGCCTGGTAGAACTGCGCGCCCAGGCTGGGTGCATGGAAACCATTGCTGACCGTCGCGCGCACGCCCAGCGCATCGGTGACGTCGAAGCGCGTGGTCAGGCGGCCGGTGGAGACACTGCCGAAGTCGGAGTGATCTTCCCAGCGCGCGGCCGCATCCAGATACCAGCGCGAGGTGATGTTGGTGGCCGCACCGACGTACACCGCCTTGCTGTTGCGGGTAGCCTTCACCGCATCGGCAGTCGAATAGCCGACGAACGCCGCAGCACCAAAGCCGGTATACGACTCCCACTGCCCGGCCCCGCGTTCATACTGTTCATGCTGGTATTCGGCGCCTGCGCTCACTTCCAGCGGCGAGGCGAATGCCGCCACCTCGAAGCCACGGCGCAGATCGAGGTTGGCGATACCCTGCTGGTAGTCCAGCTTGCCGTCATAGAAGTCCGTGGGCGAGCCGGGATACGGCAGCGAGTAGTTCACCGAGTTACGGGTGTAGGTGCGCACCGTGCTGCGGTTGCCGGTCAGGCTGGCGTCGTAGTCCCAGCCCGCGATCTGGCCTTTCACGCCTGCGGTGCCGGTGTACTGTTTCTCCTTGGTTTCCAGTACCGGCAGGAAGCCATCAGGGAACACACTCAGCACGCCGGGTGCCTCGTAGGTGGTGAAGATGGTCGCCGGCAGTCGGAAGTTCTGGATTGCCTGCGCGGTGCGATCACTGGCCGTGGCATTGGCGTAGAACTGCGCACTTTCGCCCAGGCCATGGCCTACGTTCACCGCGAAGGCCTTCAGCGCATACGACGGCGAGCTGAGGATGGTGTTGGCCTCGGCATCGCGGTTGGCTTCGGTCGGGTTCGGCGATGCGCCGGCCGGCAATCGATTGTTCGGCCGCAGCGCCACCAGATTGCCGCTGCCATCCACCGCCGGGTAGCTCAGATAGCCATCGATGTAGCGGCGGGTGCGAATCGCATGATGCTGGCGGGTGGTCTCGCCGGACAGATTGACGAAGCCATCGGCGCCCCACGGCAGGCCGACGTTGGCGCGCACGCTGGTGCGCGAGCCATCGCCATCGATGCTCTGCCCGCTCTCCACGGCAAGTTCACCACCGTGGGCCTGCGACTTCAGGATCACGTTGACCACGCCGGTGATCGCATCCGAGCCGTAGATGGCCGATGCACCATCGCGCAGTACTTCGACATGGTCGATGGCCGAGACCGGAATCAACGCCAGATCGGCCCAGGCGTGGCCTGGAAAGCCGCCACCGTTGGCCCCGCTCACGTAGGCACTGGCATTGCGGCGCTTGCCGTTCACCAGCACCAGCGTGTAGCCCGGCGACAGGTTGCGCAGCTGGTAGCCGCGGATCAGGCTTTCCTGGTCGCTCTGGTAACCACCGATCTGGCTGAGCGACGGCAGGCTGCGCTGCAACGCTTCCAGCAGGTTGCCCTGCCCGGTAGCGGCAAGGTCCTCGGCGGAGATCACATCGATGGGCGTGGAGCTGTTCTTCACCGTGCGCGTGCTGGTGCGCGAACCGGTCACTACCACTGCATCCAGCGTGGACGCTGCCACGTTGGCAGTCGCGGCGGTGGCGGCAGGATCGGCATCGGCTTCCGCCGCATGGGTGGGCGACGCGGCGAGGATAGCAGTGATCAGAACAGCGAGAGTGCTCAGGACAGGGGCGTGGGCGGCAGGCATGGGGGCTCGTGGGGGTGGGCCGGAAACACGCTTCCATTCAAGGGCCTGTTCACCTGGCGCGACAGGCGGGATCACGTCACCCAACCGTCATATCCGGCCACCCACATGACCGCTGGTAATGACGTTAGGCCGCAGCACCGGTGCCCTGCATTCTGTAGAGCCGAGCCCACGCTCGGCTGCTATTCGCGACGGCGTCAGATGCATCCCCCCCTGCCGGTATTGAGCCGGGCGTGGGCTCGGCTCTACAAGAGGGGAGCGACCGCTCCATATGCCTGGCCGGCATCACCTCATGCCCGCGCACCACTCAGCGCCATGCATCTGCACCCGTAGCATCAAGCCATGCCCAGCCCACCCGCCGATCCCGCCGCGCCGCTCGTTGCCATCGTCGCCTGCCACGGCCAGGGGCTGTTCGAATTCGGCTGTGCGGTGGGCCTGTTCGCGCCGATAAGACCCGAGCTCGGCGTGGCCTGGTACCGCACCCAGCTATGCGCAGGCGAGCCCGGCGCACTGCGCATGCTCGGCAATGCGCAGGTGCAGCTGCCCTGCGATCTCAGCACGGTTGATGACGCCGACATCATCGTCATCCCCGGTTGGCGCGAACCCAGCGAACGCCCGCCGCAGGCACTGCTCGATGCGCTCAACCGTGCCCACGCACGCGGCGCGCGCATCGCCTCGATCTGCTCCGGTGCGTTCGTGCTGGCTTGGGCCGGGCTGCTCGATGGCCGCCAGGCCACCACCCATTGGCGCCTCACCGAAGCGCTCGCACGTGAGTTCCCACGCATCGATGTGCGCGAAGATGCGCTGTATGTGGATACCGGCAGCATCATCACCTCGGCCGGCTCGGCCACCGGCATGGACATGATGCTGCACATGGTGCGCAAGGACTACGGCGCGCGTGTAGCCAACCTGGTGGCCGAGCGGCTGGTGCTGGCGCCGTGGCGCGACGCCGGCCGCAGCCAGCGCGTCAGCCGGGCCATTCCCCATGGCGAGCCCACGCGCTTGGCAAAGCTGATGGAATGGATGCGCCGCAACCTGCGCGAGCCACATTCCCTTGGCAGTCTCGCCGAGCAGGCTGCACTCAGCCAGCGCACCCTGCAGCGGCAGTTCCTGGAAGCCACCGGCCTGTCGCCGATCGACTGGCTGATCCGCGAGCGCGTGGCCTTCGCGCGCGAACTGCTGGAAACCACCGACCGGCCGCTGCAGTGGGTCGCCGAGCAGGCCGGCTTTGGTTCACAGGAATCGTTCCGTCGGCACTTCCGGGGTCAGGTCGATGCGAGCCCTACCGAGTACCGCAGCCAGCATCGCGGCGGGATTGGCGCAGATCGGCTGGTGGGCTGCTGATTCTGCGGTACTTCGTGCTGCGGGCCTGCATCGCTTACAACGTGGTGGTGCGCCGATGGATCCGCCAGCACTGCGCGGCAAAGCCCATCACAAACACCACAGCCAATCCCAGCAGCGTCTGCAGCACCACCGGGGCCATCGGCGCCGCAGCAATCGGATGCGCTGCCGGCAAGCGGGTCAGCGTTTCATTGACGCCGGGCACCAGCGACAACAGGAAACTGAACGACAGCGCGAAGGTCGACAGGTAACGCGCTGCGCGCCCCAGCCAGCGCAGCCGCGCGGCCAGCACGCCGCCGAATGCCACCAGCAGCACGATCACCCCGAATACGTGGCCCGGGTTGATCCCGCCCGTGCTGGAGACGGTGAATGAGGTAGCGACAGACAGCACCAGTCCCGCCAGGTACAGCTTGCCCGAGCGTGTTGCAGGGTCGATTGCGCGATGGCGAATGAAGGCATACAGGCCGCTGAGAACCGGGATCAGGCTGACAACGGTATGGAACACGCCCAGCGTGGACAGAGAGTGCGACATGGAACATCTCCAGAGTTAAATAAACCTACTAGTAGGTAGGTGCATGATTCAAAAAATGACCCGCGTCGCCGCGGGCCCCACCACAGTCATGTCAGGCAGTCGCGCTCACCCGCGCAATGGCCAACCGCGCCAGTGCCGCGAACGTCGCCGCATCGCCGAAACCGCGCGCAGCCAGCATCGCGCCATGTACCGACGACATGAAGGCCCTCGCCTCGTCCGTCGCCGAACCCTGCAGGCGCAGTTGACCCAGTGCCGCGCCCTTTTCCAGCGTCGCGGTCAGCCACCCGCTCAGATCCTCGAAATGCCCGCGTACTTCTTCGGCAATCTCCGCAGGGATCATCGGTGCCTCTGCCGCCAGCATCGCGCAGATACAGAACGACGACGTGCCGCCAGCAATGCAACTGGACCAGTAGTCCACATAGGCGTTGAGCTCCTGCAACGGGTCGCCCAGCTGCCGGTCCAGCAGCGCCAGGCCCTCACGCGCCTCGGCCCGGTACAGCTCAACCACCGTGCGCACCAGATCCGCCTTGCTGGGGAAATGGTGGTGGATGCTGGCCTTGCTGATGTTCACCCGCGCCGACACGTCGGCGTAGCTGAAGCCGTTGTAGCCACCGGCCTCCAGCAGCGAACGGGCGTGGGCCAGGATCTCCTGGGCCTTGGGCGAGAGCGACTCTTTCATGCCGCCAACCTACTAGTAGGTTGAGGCGCCGTCAACTCCCCCCTGTTGGACTCGCCGGGCGTCGCCCGGCGCTACCCACGCCCCGCTCAGTCCTCCTGTACCAGCTTGAACTCGCGCAGCAGGCCACCGATCTGGGTCTTGTCCAGCTTGTTCATCAGCAGGTTGCGCAGGAACGCAGGCCCGGGAATATCCAGTTCCTTGCCATCGCGCAGACGACCGGCGGCGGCCAGCAGCGAGCGCACGTCGTAGGTGGAATTGAACACCTCCGGCACGCCGCGTTCGATATCCAGCAACGTGTACACCGCTTCCATCGGCGTACGCACCGAATACTCGGTGGTGAAAATGCAGTCGCGCTGCTTCGATTCGGCGAACTGGCCGATGAAGGCGAAGTTCACCGCACCGTCCGGCACCACGTCCGGGCGATCACCGGCCTGGCGCGGCATGAAGAACGCGGTGATGTACGGCATCATCACCGGCACCGTCTTGGCACCGGTCGCGGCCAGCTCGTCGATCTCGTCCACCGGCACGCCCAGGTGGTACAGCCACTCGCGGGTGATCTCCTCGCCGGTGCAGTCCTGCATCGGCTTTTTCACGTAGTCGCCGGGCGTATCCACAAACAGCGAATACACCCAGACCACGATCTGGTCCTTGGGCTGGTTCTTGAAATGTGGCTGCCGGTTCACCGTCCAGCTCATCAGCCAGCGCGAGTCGCGCACGCTGACGATGCCGCCGGTCACCACCTTGCCGCTGAAGGGATCGCGCTTGGCGATCTTCTGGATGTAGGCCGGAATGCGCGCATCCAGCGTGGTCACCGTCGCCGATTCCCACTTGGTTTCCGGAATGTGCGCGCCGAACACGTCCGGGCGCCCGAACGCTGCATCCTTCGCGGCAATGCGCCGCCACAGGTCCCAGGCCGGCGCCGGGCCTTCATTCAGGCGTGCCGCAGTGTGGTGGTCGCCATTGTCCGAGTTCTCAGTCAGCGAGCCGATGGTCATGAACAGAAGATCGTCCGCGCCCAGATCCACGCCACCGGCTACACCATCACGCATCCAGTGGATGCGCGTGGCCTGCTTGCGGCCCGGCTGCAGATCGAAGTCGACGTCGGTCACCTCGGTGCCGTACTGGAACACCACGCCATGGTCCTGCAGCCACTTCATCAGCGGCAGCACCAGCGATTCGTACTGGTTGTACTTGGTGAACTTCAGTGCCGAAAAGTCCGGCAGGCCGCCGATATGATGGATGAAGCGATGCAGGTACAGCTTCATCTCCAGCGCCGAATGCCACTCCTCGAATGCGAACATGGTGCGCCAGTACAGCCAGAAATTGCTGTCCAGGAAATCACGGCCCAGCACTTCGTTGATGCGCTTGTTCTCCATCTCCTGCCGGGTGGCCAGGAACAGCGCGATGATGTCCTTCTGCGCCTGCTCGGTCAGCGTGAACAGGCCATCGGTGTGCGCATCCTCGCCGCGATTGATGGTGGCGCGCTGCAATGAATAGTTCGGGTCGTCCTTGTTCAACCAGTAGAACTCGTCCAGCACGCTGGCGTCATCGATCTCCAGCGAGGGGATCGAGCGGAACAGGTCCCACAGGCACTCGAAATGGTTCTCCATCTCGCGGCCACCACGGATCACGAAACCCTTTTCCGGTACCTTCAGGCCATCCAGCGCGCCGCCGGCAATCTGCTGCTGTTCAAGGATGGTGATGTGTTCACCGGCCATGCGCCCATCGCGCACCAGGAACGCGGCTCCCGCCAGCGAGGCCAGGCCCGAACCGACAAACCAGGCGCTCTTGCCATCGACACCGGCCGGCTTGCGCGGGCGCGCGAAGGCTTCGTAGTTGCCACTGCTGTAGTACATGCGCTGCTCCTTCCTGGAGGGGGTCATCAGGAACCCGCAGCGGGATGACACAGCCATCCCGTGCAGGTCATGGCCCTACTCTAGCGCCGAACCGATGTACCGTTTCCTGCACACACGCTGCGACCGAATGACGCAGCCGCGTCAGAGCTGCCGGCCCAGCAGCATGCCAGGCCAACCGTCCACGTTGAACGGTGCGATGCGTGTGTAGCCACAGGACTCATAGAAGCGCACCAGATCCCCATTGCCACCGCCGTAGCAGTCCACGCGCAGATGGTCGAGTCCGGCAGCGCGCGCCTGCTCATCGGCAAACGCCATCAAGCGGCGGCCAATGCCGCGCACGCGGCCATCGCGCGAAGCCACCAGCACGCGTACGTACAGCTCTGGCCCATCGGGCGCCGGTACATAGGGCATCGCCTCACCCAGCGCCAGGAACGCACGCACCTCACCCAGTGCGTTCTGCGCCACCCACGCGCCGGGCAACGCGCAGGCATCAGTCACCTGGGTGATTCGACGCGGCACCGTCGACCACGGCTCGCTGCCCCACTGCTGCAGATTACCGATCGACACGAACCATTCGATCACCTCGTCGAAGAGCCGCAGCACAGCAGGGGCATCGGCCACGCTGGCGCGGCGGATGGTCAAGGTGTCCTTTCCAGCTTCAGTCATGCACGTACTCCTTTCAACGCATCAATCGGCTGCACCGAGGATGCCGGCCAGCGGCCGGCACTACCAGGGCCGGACGTCCGTGGGCCGGATTTGACATGCAGGCATTTACCTGCATATAGTCCACTCGACGGCGGCGCCTGCCCGCCCACGCGAGGAACCTGCAATGGTGGATATCGCACATCGGGTCGGCATCAAGGCCCCCGCAAGCCAGGTGTATCAAGCCCTGGCCACCCCCGAAGGCGTCGCCGCCTGGTGGGCTGAAGACACCCACGGCGACCGCGAGACCGGCGGTACGGTCAGGGTGCGCTTCACGAACAACGGCCAGGAAATCGGCGCCATGGAAATGCAACTGGAACAGCTGATTCCCGGCGAGCTGGTGCTCTGGAAGTTCCTGGTCGGCCCCGCCGAATGGATCGGCACGCATGCACGCTTCGCACTGAAACAGGAAGGCGACTACTGCATCGTGCTGTTCACCCACGAAGGCTGGAAGGAACGCGTCGAGTTCACCTCCCACTGCAGCACCAAGTGGGCGGTGTTCCTGTTGAGCCTCAAAGCCCTGCTGGAAACCGGCAAGGGCCAGCCCAACCCGCACGACGTCAGGATCGACAACTGGAACTGAAGACGCCCCTCATGAATGCAGACAAGGTGTTCAAGGCCCTGGCCGACCCCACGCGCAGAACGCTGCTGGACCTGCTCTGCGCAGACAACGGCCAGACCCTGGGCCAGCTCTGCGAGCACCTGGACATGGCCCGGCAATCGGTCACCCAGCACCTGGGCCTGCTGGAAGACGCGAACCTGATCAGCACCGTGCGTCGTGGTCGCGAAAAGCTGCACTTCATCAACCCGGTGCCGCTGCATGAAGTCTACGAGCGCTGGGTACGCAAGTTCGAGCAGCAGCGCCTGAGCCTGCTGCATGACCTGAAACGAGAACTGGAAGGAGAATGACGATGTCCGCAGAGACCACCCGCTTCATCCACGTGATCTATATCGCCTCCACGCCACAGAAGGTGTTCGAGGCCATCACCCGCCCCGAGATCGCCAGCCGCTACTGGGGCCATGAGAACGTCTCGGACTGGAAGCCCGGCTCGCGCTGGCAGCACGTGCGCGCCAACGAAACGCGCTCGGTCGAGCTGGTCGGCGAGGTGGTGGAAAGCACCCCGCCCTCGCGGCTGGTCATCACCTGGGCCGCCGCCTCGCAGGCCGACAACCCGGACGCCTATAGCCGGGTCACCTTCGAGATCGTGCCCTACCAGGACATGGTGCGGCTGACCGTTACCCACGAGGAGCTGGAACCCGGCAGCGGCATGGATACCGGCATCCGCCAGGGCTGGCCGATCGTGCTGTCGAGCCTGAAGTCGCTGCTGGAGACGGGCAAGGGGCTGGATGTGTTTGCGAAGCCGGCGTAGTCGTCGGGAGGGTTGGGCCGCGCGAGCGGCACCGGGCAGATGGCCCCCTGTCGCCGCCGCCGCACAATCCCCAATCGCTCCCTAACATTGCATTTTATGGAACAATAGGGAGCACATGGTTCTCGAGTTCCGATATGTCCCCCGCGTTGCTAACCGTCGATCAGGCTGCCCAGCAGCTCCGCCTGCACCCGAAAACCGTCCTGCGGCATATCCGAAGCGGCCAACTGCGCGCGACCCGCATCGGCAAGTCCTATCGCATCACCGCCGAAGACCTCGACGTGTTCACCGGCACCGTGCGTGAGCCCTCCGCTGCGCGCCCACAGCTGACCACGGTGGTGGATATTCCCGGATGCGGTGCGGCACGTGCCGCCGACCTGGTGCGTGCCCTGCATGCGCGCGTCACCGGCCGCGAGGCCGACGATGAGCCGCTGCGCATGGAGACGATCTATTCGCCTGAGCACGATGTGCTCAAGCTGATCGTGATCGGTGGCCTGGCAGGTTCCACGGCGCTGCTGGTCAGCCTGCAGCGTCTGCTGCAGGACCGCAGCGCATGAAGCGGCAGCGCCCCGGCATTCCCACGCAGCACGTACTTGCCGCCTACCGCCAGGTGCTTTCGGACTGGCCGGGACCCCACGAATCGCACCATCTCGCCACCCGCGCCGGTTCGACATTTGTGGTCAGCTGCGGCCCGGAACACGGCCCTGCCCTGGTGCTGCTGAATGGCACCCTCAGCAATGCCGCCAGCTGGATGTTCGATGCCGAACGCTGGAGCGAGTACTACCGCGTGCATGCCGTCGACATCATTGGCGAACCGGGCCTCAGCGAAGGCACGCAACCTGCGCTGGACAGCGACGCGCATGCGCAATGGCTGGATGATGTCCTCGACGCACTTGGCGTGGAAAGCGCAGCATTCGTGGGCCTGTCGTTCGGCGGCTTCCTGGCACTGGACTACGCGCTGCGAAGGCCTGCCCGGGTCAACGCACTGGTCCTGGTCAGCCCCTCGGGTATCGGGCGCCAGCGTGCATTCCTGCTCAAGGCGCTGCCACTGTTGCTGCTTGGCCGATGGGGACGCGAGCGCCTGCGCCGCGCGGTCATGGGTCCCGCGCCACTGCATGCACCTGCACGTGCGCAGCCGCTGCTCGACCTGTTGGCATTGATCCGTGCCGAGGTTCGGCCACGTCCGCTGCGCATTCCCCGCATCAGCGACGAGCGCCTGGCTGCGTTGCATCCGCCGGTAGCCCTTGTCATGGGCGCGCGTGATGCCCTCATCGACACCCCTGCCGCCGCCGAACGCATGAAGCGGCTCGTCCCGACGGCGGACGTCACCCTGCTCGCAGACGCCTATCACTACATCCCCGGCCTGCGCGAAGACATCCTCGCCCGGCTGCGTCAACTGCAGAACCTCCAGCATGAATGATTCCATTGAACACTTCGGCACCACCCGCCTCCTGCGCATCGCGCCGCAGGGCCCCGCACTCGATGCCAACGGCCTGCGCGATCTGGTCGGCGATGCCCTCGGGCATCAGGCCGAGTGGATTGCCGTGCCGGTGCAGCGCCTTTCGGCAGACTTCTTCGAGCTGCGCTCCGGCATGGCCGGGCAATGGCTGCAGATGCTGGTGAACTACCGCCTGCACTTCGCCGTGCTGGGCGATGTCAGCTACTACCGCGCACAGAGCGAATCGCTGGACGCGTGGATCATTGAGTGCAACCGCGGCCACAACGGTTGCTTCGTTGCCGACTGGGATGCCCTGCTGGCACGTCTTCCCGTGTCGGCCAGCTAGCGCGCCGTCCAGCCCCCATCCACCGGCAGCGCCGTGCCGGTGATCTGCGCCGCAGCGTCCGAGGCCATGAACACCACCATCTCGCCCAGCTGATCGGGCGTCACGAACTGCAACGACGGCTGCTTTTCAGCCAGCAGCGCGCGGGCGGCGGCCTCCTGATCCGTGCCTTCGCGCTCGGCCAACGCGGTGATCTGCTGCTCGACCAGCGCCGTTCGCACCCAGCCTGGGCAGATCGCGTTTGCGGTGATGCCGGTGCCCGCATTCTCAAGCGCGGTCACCTTGGTGAAGCCGACCACGCCATGCTTGGCCGCCACATAGGCCGACTTGTTCACCGAGCCTACCAACCCGTGCACCGACGCGATGTTGATGATGCGGCCGGCGCCCTGCTGCTTCATGTGCGGCAACGCCGCCGCCGTTGCATGGAACACCGCCGACAGATTCAGCGCCAGGATCGCATCCCACTTCTCAACCGGAAATTCCTCGATCGATGCGGTGTGCTGGATACCCGCGTTGTTCACCAGGATATCGATGCGCCCCATCATCGCGACGGCGCGGTCGATCATCTCGCGCACTGCCTCGCCCCGCGACAGATCGGCGCCATCGTGTGCTACCCGTACGCCGAACTCAGCCTCCAGGCCGGTACGGATGCGCTCGATCTCTGCCGCATCGCCAAAGCCATTCAACACGATGTCCGCGCCCTGCCGCGCCAGTGCCGTGGCAATGCCAAGACCGATACCGCTGGTGGAGCCGGTGACCACCGCAACCTTTCCAGAGAACATGGGCGAGCATCCATCGGGGGTAGGCCAGCAGTGTAGCTCCACGGGCCAACCCTTTTGAATGGAATGACCGATGTCGGCCTATGGTTAGAAGATAACGCTCGCTCGATCAACGGTCGCGAGCGGATTAGCCTTCCGCACCGCCTCCAGGAAAAGCAGGAAGTCGCGGTTGAACAGCGTCAGGTTGTTGGTGAACGTCACGCACTTTCTGCCCGATGCTTTGCTGAAGCACACCTGCCAGACATAGCGCCCGTAGATCTTGTCGGACGTTCGTGTGACTGAGGTGATCTGCGAGAGCGGAACCGCCGTAGGCACCGGCCCACGTCGCAGGTAGAAGGACTCCGCATCAAAGAAGTAGTGCTCGCGATCCTCTTTGCCATCCACCATCACCAGGGTCATGGACGTACCGGAAATCCGGCGCGGGGCATGCAAACGCAGCCCCGACCTCACGGACGAGCGAGCAGTTACTGACATTCGCCGAAGGGTGAACCAGAGGATCACCAACGGAAGTGCCGCGAGGACAATGAAACCTACGGTCTTCAAAACAGTTTCCAGCGTGCTGGGCACACAGATCTCCAGGATGAACGTTCAGGCACTTGCAAGGCCCGAATAGATCCACGCCACGCGAGGATGCTCTGGCTTCAACGCCCCATCACTTCCAATGATCCGGCCCCAGGAACGGCAGGCTCAACACAAACACCGGCACCGCCACAGGGATCAACGCCGCGCCGAGCACCTTGCCCGCCGCCGAACCCACACCCGGCTTGTCCTCCCTCTCCGGCAGGATCCGCTGCGCCCGTGCACTGATCGGCTGTGCCAGCTTCCCTTTCTCCGCCAGCGCCGCAGCATCCGGCAACTTCACCCGCTCGCCGTCGCCCTCGAACAGCGCGCTGTAATAGCTGCCGCCCTTCCTTGAAAGATTGCAGGCGCGATCAAACGCCAGCGCGTAACGGGTCCGGTCCATCGGCAGGTAGTAGCGCGCCCGCTCCTCCACGGCCTTGGCTTCACGCGGGGGGACCTCAATCCGCTCCAGCTTGAACCGCGCGGCCTGCTCCGCCGTTACCTGCTCCGGCCGCAGCAGCAGCGCATAGCTGCCGTGCACCTTGGCCTTGTTGGCCGGGTCGCGCCAATCCTCATGGAAGTACATCTGCGCGCAGGCCACCGCCTCGCGCAGCGGGCTGTCCATCAGCGCCCGGTACTCGCGGAACGGCGCGGCATTGAAGCGCATCGGCTCGTCATAGCGCGGCAGCAGGTACAACTGGCCGTCGTCGGCCACGAACGCACTGGTGATCTCGCGGCTTGAGGCGTGCTCTTCCGGGCCACTGGCACAGCCGGACAGCAGGCCAAGGCACAAGGCGGAGAGAATGAAAAAAGACGTTCGCATGTCGTGTTCTAGAGCTTCCGTGGAAAACCGGCCCCGCCCGGAAGGACGAGGCCAGCCCACCATGTTGCCACGGCACCGCACGCGATGCAGAGCCCCGCCTTACTTCAACCGCTCCACCAACCGCTGCCCCACCTCCAGCGCCGAAGCCGGGTTCTGCCCGGTGATCAGCTCCCGATCCACCACCACATGTCCCGTCCACGGCGCGGTGTTGCTGCTGAACTTCGCACCCGCCCGCTGCAACGCGGTCTGCGGGTAGAACTTCATCTCGCCACCGCCCAGCATCGGCTTGGCCTGCTCTTCTTCCTGATTGCTGATCACCGTCATCTGGTAGCCGCTGTAGATCCACTTCGGCGTAGCCGGCATCGCACCGGCCTCCAGCGTCGCCACGAAACCCGCCGCATCCGGCAACGTGGACAGCAGCGCGATCGGCCCGTGGCAGACCAGGGCGGTGGTCTTGTTGCGCTGGTGGAAGTCGGCCAGCAGCCGGCCCAGCGCCGGGCTCTTCAGCAGGTCCTGCATCGGCGCGTGGCCACCGGGAATGTAGACCGCATCGAAACGCGCGTAGCCCTGCTGCTCGACGCGCGCCAGGCTGACCACCGGCGAGGCCGTCGGCGAGGTCAGCGCCAGTTTCTCCAGCAGGTCTTTGTGCAGCGTCAGCTGCGCGGCGTCGTTGCCGAAGTACGCCGGCGTCACCGAGGACGCATCCACCGTCGGCGCCCGCCCCTGCGGTGTGGCGAAGGTCACCTCGTGGCCCGCGTCCAGCAGCAGCTTGACCGGCTGCATCAGCTCGTTGAGATAGAAGCCGGTAGACAGCACCTTGCCGTCCTTCAGGTCCAGGTGGTTTTCGTCGGACAGCACCACCAGCACGTTGGCGGCCTGCGCGCCGCTGGCGGCCAGGGTCAGGGCCAGCGCTGCGGCCAGCCGGGTCATCAGGTTCATGGGGAGCTCCTATCGGGGAATGGCGGCCACTTTATTCATCGCCCCAGCGGCGATAAATTTGCCCCATCGCAAAACATCTGTTCCCCGGAGAGCCAAATGAGCCGCAAG
Source organism: Stenotrophomonas sp. GD03819 (assembly GCF_029841665.1). NCBI lineage: Bacteria > Pseudomonadati > Pseudomonadota > Gammaproteobacteria > Lysobacterales > Lysobacteraceae > Stenotrophomonas > Stenotrophomonas sp. GD03819. The sequence goes on along the minus strand of NZ_JAOCEW010000015.1, from coordinate 11,810 downwards.
TTCGACTACCTGGGCGATGTGGAGGTGTTCCTGGCGGTGGTCGAGCACGGCTCGTTCACCGCCGGCGCGGTGGCGCTGTCCACCACGCCCTCGGTGCTGAGCCGCGCGGTCACCCGCCTGGAAGCGCGGCTGGGCCGGCAGCTGCTGCAGCGGACCACCCGCCGCCTGGGCCTGACCGACGCCGGGCGGCTGTATCTGGAACAGGTGCGCACCGCCTTCGGCCTGCTGGACGACGCCGAGCGCGACGTACTGGCCCAGGACGGTGCACTGGCCGGCCGCGTGCGCCTGAGCGTGCCCACCACCTATGGCCACTACCGGCTGCCGCCCGTGCTGGCGCGCTTTGCGCAGCAGTACCCGCAGGTGCAGGTGGAACTGAACATCACCAACCGCAACGTGGACCTGGTGGCCGAAGGCTTCGACTTGGCCATCCGCCTGGGCCAGCTGCCGGATAGCGGGCTGGTGGCGCGAAAGCTGGAAGACGCGCCACTGCTGCTGGTGGCCGCACCGGAGTACCTGCAGCGCCGGGGTACGCCGCAGACGCTGGACGACCTGCAGCAGCACCTGTGCCTGCCGTTCGTGATGCCGCGCACCGGGCGGTTGGCGCCGTGGATCTTCCGCGACGGCGGGCGCGACGTGGACTGGCTGCCGCGTTCGTCCATCGAGACCTCCGACGATGTGCTGGGCGTGGTGTCGCTGGCCGAACAGGGCATCGGCATCTGCCAGAGCTATGCGTTCATCGTGCGCGAGCGGTTGCTGCGTGGGCAGCTGGTGGAAGTGCTGCCGCAGCTGCGGGGGCGGTCGCGGCCGTTCTCGGTGATCTATGCGCCGCATCGGCGGCAGTCGGCGGCGGCGCGGGCGATGATTGAGTTGCTGGTGGGGAATGCGGGTGAGGATCGCGCTGGTTGAAGCCGCAAGGCTCGCTGGCGGTGTCGGGTTTAAACCGATTTTCGGGGTGTGCGGTCTGTCGGGTGCCACTGCCTGCCGAAGCAGACTAAGAACTGTTGCAAAGAAGACCGTCGCGCTATTCGCTTGTGGCGTGGGCGATTGCGCCAGTTTGATTCGCCATCAGCAGAGCAGCTGCGCGAATGCGTCCGGCGGTGTCGCGCGCTGCACGAATGGTGCGTGCAACAATAGTTCTTCGCTCTCGAATTCTGCGATTCCTTCGCGAATTTCTATTGGTATTCGAAGCGGCGGCGTAAACACCATGGCGCGCCACCGACAACGGGTGGCTCCGGGTCTGCAAACCCGCGACGATTGCTGTGCCTGTTGTTTACGCTTGCCCGTCGGCACCGTCCTTAACCGGTGCCGGCGGGCAACCCGTCGGCCTATCTGGCGGGCGGTGCGTGGGGGTCTTCGGGCCCACCGGTCATGGCACTACTTCGTCCCGGTTTGCAGCCACGCATCGCCCGCCACCCCGCAACGCGGTGGCGCTGTTAAGCACAGCCACGGAAGCCGACGCCATGAACGAATCCGACACCTTCTCCTCGTACACCGTTGTTGAGCCCATCAACGACGACACTCCCCTGCCCGATCTGAACTCCCTGCTCGGCATCCTCAAGCGCATGCGTGGCTGTGAAGGAGCTGATGGGCAGCCGTGGCCGGAGAACGATGTGTCACCTGGCCGTCGCGTGAGCCTGGCCAGGAGCGAGCGAGCGTTGGTGGGCCTGTTGACGGTGCTGGAGGTGCTGCACGCGGCAGACCGCTGCCGAGTGGCAGCGGAGCCAGAGCGGCATCTTGATGAGGGGGTTGTTGATGGGCTGTTTTTGGCTTGCCGAGGGTTGGCTGAGTGGGCCTGTCGGGAGGTTAGGCCTGAGTAATTCCCGGATCAGGCGCTCTCATTTATCCACACGTAGAGTTCAACCTACACGAGACAGCGCAAAACCCCTAAAGAGCCTGAAGGGCTCTAACAGTATCCTACTCCGAAAGAGCGAATTGAACAGTTGCAATCCCAAATGAGCAGGACCGGACGATAACTAGCCGCCCCCAAATGCAACCTTCAACGTCTACACAACAGACCTCATCCAAAGCCAAGGATCATTCAAGTGCCGGATTCCAATATTGTAAATCTCGTGCCCAGGCCGGATTACATAATTGGAATGAACAGCCTCGCCCGAGCGGTAGTGGCGCGCCTCACGGAGGAACTCAATACGACCAATCCCCCCGAGCAACCACATCCTTCGCAAGGCAATTTCATAACTCATGAAAAAGAACTGATCAACAGGCTCAGATGCATGCTTGACGCTAATCTGCGCCTCATAATTCATGAGTGGCGGCCCCTTCCTCTTGACGGTCTTCACACCGATGCTCATGCCTGCATGCGAAATGAAATCCGCCTTGCCGGCAGCGTCCTCCAAAATCCAAGTGAATCGCTCACCTGCTTGCCCACGGCTCCAAGCATCGAAGACGATTTCCCCTAGGTCACCAACCCATCGCTCATCGCTTGCAGACACGCTGTAAAGGTTACTGTAGCGGCCGTCGCGCTTATGGCGAATTTCCTTTGCTTGAGCTTCCTGTTCTTCCGTGACATTTATCCACTTCAAAGATCTGCCATTCAATGAAATCACCCTACTCTGTCAGCCAGCTTCCACGGCTCACCGTCGCGAAACTCGATCAGGTGATTGGGTTCAGATGCGCACCACGCATAGGACCCCCAAGCAAGCTGAGACACGTTCCTTCTGAAAATTGTGGTCGCTCGGTCATGGTAGGCAGTGAGAAAGGCCAAACCCTTTTCGCTGAAACCGGCTTCCAATGCCAGGGAGGTCAACGCCGCCTTTCGTTCATGAGTGATAGGACCGTCCGTTGCAACCACCTCAACGAAGACAACGAGCAGATCGGCAGAGCCGGAAGAGCTAGGGGCCATGTCCACCAAGATGATGTCAGGAAGCATCTTTGAAGGATCGATCTTCAAACCAAGTGCTCTCATCAAGGCATCGTCCCGGGCGACCACTTTGTTACCTGATTCGCTTATCCAGAGCACTGCTGGTTGCTTCAGAAACTTGGGAGCAAAGACCTCAATGACAGACTTTGCAATAATGCTAGACGGACCCGGCTTCAGCGACCGGACTTCCATCTGACCCGGGAAAGTCACGGGTACTGCATCGGCCGCAGTAGCAACACCATGTTTCACAAAATGAACGCGAGCAAGAGCAGCCTTCGATAGATGACGGGCTTGCCAAGCGGAGATCTTCTCTCCCAACTCATCGATCTGAAGTTCGCCTGAAAAGAGATCCGCAAAATCGGCGGCAAGCGCATATCGCGGCTTCGGCGACGTAGGAGCCAGCCCTGCCCGTTCGACTACGGCGCCCATGGGAACAAAAGCCGTACGAATGGTCTCGTCACGGACCTGCTCGCGAGAATTGTTGGCATACCAAGGCTGCGGATCTCGCACCTTCTGGCTGGATAAAGACTTCTTAGTCCAACCGACACGACTCTCTTCATCAAGCATATCTGCCTGGGCCACAGACATGTCCGTAACCTGGCTAGGCCTCAGCCAAGAGTTCGTGCCCTCTATAGCTCCAACATAGAACATCGTGTAGACGACGCGTGCCGCGACCTCCCGCGTGGCATAACTTCGATGTTCAATGCCTTCTGGAAAAATGAGCGGCAGTCGCTCGCGAATCACGTGCAAGGTCGGGACTTCGGGCAACGTCACGTAATTAGACTCCATAGCAGCTGCTAATTTCCTTATCAATCAACGCCTTGCTTGCACCATTGCGCACCAAAAATTCGATACGCCGCATGTCTGCCAAGCAAGGAACCGGAACCGAGTTTAGCTCGTAAGCAGACACAGCAACGCTTCCGCTGATGCATCGGAAAGCACGATCAACTACTTCACTGTTCAACAAAGCCGCGATAGTGTCGGGCGATATTGCCCCATCTGAATGGTCCAAGCACTGAACAATGTTGAGGTGATTTTCGATCACCACACCCTCTGAACGGCTCAGCAAGTCCTCCGGAAGCACCGCCGCAAGTAGGCGACGATCTTGCTCCTTTGAGGTTGTGCGCTGAAGCAACACGCAAGACTTTGACGTCACTAGATGGCGCTGTTCCGGGCTGACCTCAATGAAGGGCACATGGTTTCTGCGCTTCGCGCTGAGGCTAAAGCCCTGGCTTGTAACAGACTCCGCCCAAATCAAAGGGTATGCCCCATTTACTGCGTGAGCTCGCAACTGGTCTTTGTGTCGGTTCCACACCAAAGGACCCGTGCTCACTGAATAGCCGATATCCATCAAGCGATTCGGCATCGCCGCCAGTGCAGACAGGAGCGAGGCGTCCTGAGCACTCCTTGGAATGATCCATGGAGCTCCTGAAGAACCAAGGTTGACCTCGCCAAGCGCCTCCACCCTTGCAGCATTGAGGCCTTGGGGAACAAGTACGGAAACAGATGCAGTACCATCAGACTCGGTTCGGCAGTAGGTCGCGAGCAGCGTCTCCTGCAAGACATCATCAAAAACGCCGTCTCTGTCTGCGACAAAGTCAAACGCAATGGGCCGCGCCTGCTGCGTCATAAGGCTTCGAAGTGCTTTGAAGTACTGCCCCCCCAAAAAGGACGTAGGGGTCAGATAGGCGATTACACCCTCGGATTTCACCAGCCTCAAAGCCAGGTCCGTGAACAGTCCATATAGGTTGGCATGTCCGTAAAGGGATCGCGCATAGTGCTCCCGCATCTCTGCCGAGAGCTTGAGCCGTCCATACGGCGGATTGCCAATGACGAGATCAAACTCCCCAAGGTCGCGGGGCTGCAAGGCATCCCCCACGAGAACAACATCCGCAAGCCTCCGCTTTGCAGAGACGCACAACGGCATGACGGCAGCTTCAAGAAGAACCCGAGTCATCCAAGCTGCAAATGGGTCCAACTCAATACCTTGGAGCCGCTTGCCCAGGCTCTTGATGATCCAGTCTGGCGAGGCGTCGCCGGAACTGGCAATCATACGCAGAGCCACCGGCGCCAGGAACGCTCCACCGCCACATGCGGGATCAATCACCCTTCCTTCAGAAAAGTCGAAGCCGGCTTCTTCTGCCAGATCTAGCAAGCGAGCAACGAGAGGAGGAGGCGTATAGAAAGCGCCCGTCTCCGATCTCAATGCGGGGGGCAGGGTCACGGTATAGATGGACCCGATAAGATAGCCGGCATCCTCGACAGGGAACTCTACGATCAGGCGACCGATGGATTCAGCCACCTGCTCCACGTCCAATGGGAGCTTAGGCAGGGCAATCGGACAGTCCTTGGGCTTGATGGCCGTCTTATGCCGAGAGGCGAGCTCTGCCCAGTACGCCTCGATGACCGCAGCACAGAAGGACCGCCCGTGAGACAAACGGGTCTTGTCCGTCTTCTTTGACTCTGCGAAACCCCGAGCCATGGCCTTGCAGGCGTAGTAGCGCTGCAGCAACGGCTGGCCGGCATCAGAAATTGAGAAAAAACTCTGTAGATTCATATAGATAGGTTAAAATCCACAATAAGGACCCAGGTAGAGCTGCACCTTGGCCTTAGAAGGGGCAAAGGTTAGCACCCAGCGGCCGTCACAGCAGCGGCAGGGTTCCCAGTAGCTTGAAGCAGAGGGCTCTCACGGATTGAGATCCGCGGCTCATCCTTGAGAAGCCAAGAGGGCGCATGTCTTGCATGTAGCCCAGTGATCGGTAGGTGACACCCGGAGTCACCTGCCGGCCAATCTCCGGAAGTGATGATCCGCATGTCCAAGGGACAGTGTGTGCATTGGCACGTATTCCTCTCTTGGGTAATGGAGCAGCCCGCAGAGAGGAGGCAAAACGCTGCAACTAAGTCCTCCCTTCATAGGCATCCACAATAAGAGGCTTGGCCCGCTCCAGATCATCGAGGGTCGAGATCGCAACCTCCAAGTCTCCGGTACCCCAATGGCCGAACGTTCGCGCATCGCGCATGTTGGGCGCTAAGTGGGCAATCGAATCGGGATCGATGTGCAAAAAGAGGAGTAAGCGACTCTTCTGCGGCACGACAGTTGCGAAGTTCTTAAGACGCTTGAATGCCATGTATAGCTTGAGCTCTTTGCGCTGGACATCGTCGCCAAGAGACCCGATGAAGTCATCCAGCGAGCCAATCAACGCCGCCATATCAGGCCCATACAAGGCCATCCATTCGGAATATGTCTTATCGCCAGTGGAACTTGAAGACCTTGGAGCACTGGCGAACGGCACGCCCACTACTAGTTCGCGTGCCCTAGCCTTCCCGCGACCAGTAGTTGCGGTGTTGACCTGCTCAAACAACAGCAGATCATTTCCAAATCGCCTGTACCGAATGAGCTCCACACTCTGGTTGATCTGCTGGACAGCGTGCGCATCGAACTTCGTGAAATCCGCCGCAATGCAGACAACTCGCGGAGAACTCCAGTCAATTTGCGAGGCAGCAGCACTACCCAAGGCATCCATTACTTGTAGCTTGAACTCGGCCTTATGGTCCATCAGCCAATCAAGGTAATAGAGCCCTTGGTTAATGACGTTCTCACCGATTGAGCGCTTGTACTCAATAATGACGGGACTGTTATTTTCATCCAGACCCAAGGAGTCAATGCGACCACCATGGGTCTTTCCGGTCACGTACTCGGTCGCAACAAATCGAATCCCAAGCATAGGCAGCAAATTGGCCTCAATCAGCGTCTGGAGCGGCTTCTCCAGATCTGAAGCCCTTCCCTGCAATTCAGTCGCTTTGCCGTCAACCAACCTGAAAAGCTTGATGTCACTCATTCCGTCCGATTCCCTTCAACTCTGTGCCTTAGCGTACCGGCAAACAGCCCATCCCATGCAACAAGGGCGCCTCTCGGCGCCCTCGTTCTCTCAACTCATTCCCACTCAATAGTAGCCGGCGGCTTCCCCGAGATGTCATAGACAACCCTTGAAACCCCCCGCAACTCATTGATGATCCGGTTGCTCACCGTCCCCAGGAACTCATACGGCAGGTGCGCCCAATGCGCCGTCATGAAGTCAATCGTTTCCACGGCCCTTAGCGCAATCACCCACTCATAAGCCCGCGCGTCACCCACCACGCCCACCGACTTCACCGGCAGGAACACGGCAAACGCCTGGCTGGTCTTGTCGTACAGGTCGGCCTTGCGCAGCTCATCAATGAAGATGGCATCGGCCTTGGCCAGCAGCTCGGCGTATTCACGCTTCACTTCGCCCAGGATACGCACGCCCAGGCCCGGGCCCGGGAACGGATGGCGGTACACCATGGTGCGCGGCAGGCCCAGCTCAACGCCCAGGCGGCGCACTTCGTCCTTGAACAGCTCGCGCAGCGGCTCCACCAGGCCCAGCTTCATGTGCTCCGGCAGGCCGCCCACGTTGTGGTGGCTCTTGATCACATGCGCCTTGCCGGTCTTGCTGCCGGCCGACTCGATCACGTCCGGGTAGATGGTGCCCTGCGCCAGCCACTTGGCGTTCTTCAGCTTGTTGGACTCTTCGTCGAAGATCTCAACGAACAGGTTGCCGATGATCTTGCGCTTGGCTTCCGGGTCGCTCACGCCTTCCAGCGCGGCGAAGTAACGGTCGGCGGCATTCACGCGCACCACCTTTACGCCCATGTGCTCGGCGAACATCGCCATCACCTGGTCGCCTTCCTGCCAGCGCAGCAGGCCGGTATCCACGAACACGCAGGTCAGCTTCTCGCCGATGGCCTTGTGCAGCAGCGCAGCCACGACAGACGAATCGACGCCACCGGACAGGCCCAGGATCACTTCGTCATCGCCCACCTGTTCGCGCACACGGGCGATCTGGTCGTCGATGATGTTGGCGGCGGTCCACAGGGTCTGGCAGCCGCACACGTCCACCACGAAGCGGCGCAGCAGCGCCTGGCCCTGCAGGGTGTGGGTCACTTCCGGGTGGAACTGCACGCCGTACCAGCGCTTTTCTTCGTTGGCCATGGCGGCCACCGGAATGCGGTCGGTGGTGGCGGTGATGGTGAAGCCCGGCGGTGCAACGGAGACGTGGTCGCCGTGGCTCATCCAGACATTCAGCTTCGGCTCGCCGCCGTGGTCGCTCAGGCCCTTGAACAGTGCATCCGGGTTGATCACGTTCACTTCGGCATGGCCGAATTCGCGCTGGTCAGCGGCTTCGGTCGCACCACCCAGCTGCGCGGCCAGGGTCTGCATGCCGTAGCAGATGCCGAAGATCGGCAGGCCGCTGTCGAACACTTCCTGCGGCGCGGCCGGAGCACCCGGCAGCGTGGTCGATTCCGGGCCACCGGACAGGATGATGCCCTTGGCGCCGAACGCGGCGATCTCGGCCGGGTTGTGGTCCCACGCCCAGATTTCGCAGTAGACGCCCAGCTCGCGGATGCGGCGGGCGATCAGCTGCGTGTACTGCGCGCCGAAATCGAGGATGAGGATCTTGTCGTTATGGATGTTGGTCATGGTGCCGTTCCAGTGGTGTTTTTCGCAGCGCCCGGCGCTTCAAGGCTCTGCGTCAGCGTGACGATGAACGCCTCGCGTTGTTGAATATGTGAGTGGTCTTCCTCGTCCCAGCGCAGCATCAGCAGGCCCTGTGGCGCCTGCCGGTTGTTGGGGTCAGCGCGCGGCAGATCCGCGACTTCCTGCACTTCGGTGCCGGGCACGAAACGCCGTTGCAGGGCGCGCATGGGGTAGCCGGATTGTTCGGGGTCGCCCCATGCGACGAAGCGCACGTTCATCCGGCTCGGCTCCAGCGGCCCCAGCTCTGCGACCACCCTGGGATCTTCAAAGAGGTGGCCCAGTCCGGTAACGCACTGCAGGATCACCTGCAGCGGGCGCACACCCGTGCCCTTCAGCAGCCAGCGCTGCTCACCGGCGGCCTCCATGTGCCAGCCTTCCGGCAGGGAGAATGAATTCTGGCACTTCTGCACGTCCTGCAATTGCGAAACCGCCGCGCCCGGAGACCCGGAGCGCGGCGGCGGTTCGGACACCGAACAGCCTGCCATCAGCAGGCTGCCCGTAATCGCAAGAGCAGTTCGCAAGCGCATCAGGCGCGGTAGTTCGGCGGCTCTTTGGTGATGGTCACGTCGTGGACGTGGCTCTCACGCTGGCCGGCGCCGCTGATCTTCACGAACTTGGGCTTGCTGCGCATGTCTTCGATGGTGGCGCAGCCCACGTAGCCCATGGTGGCGCGCAGGCCGCCCATCAGCTGGTGGATGATGCCGCCCACCGGGCCGCGATACGGCACGCGGCCTTCGATGCCTTCCGGCACCAGCTTGTCGGCGGTGGCGGCGTCCTGGAAGTAGCGGTCCTTCGACCCCTTCTCCATGGCAGCCAGCGAACCCATGCCGCGGTAGCTCTTGTACGAACGGCCCTGGTACAGCTCGGTCTCGCCCGGCGATTCCTCGGTACCGGCCAGCAGGCCACCGACCATGATGGTCGAGGCACCAGCGGCCAGCGCCTTGCCGATATCGCCCGAGTAGCGGATGCCACCGTCGGCGATCAGCGGGATGCGGTCCTGCAGCGCTTCGGCCACCAGGTCGATGGCGGTGACCTGCGGCACGCCGACACCGGCGACGACGCGGGTGGTGCAGATCGAGCCCGGGCCGATGCCGACCTTCACCGCGTCCGCGCCGCTGTCCAGCAGCGCCAGTGCGGCTTCGCCGGTGCAGATGTTGCCACCGATGACCTGCACGTTCGGGAAGTTCTTCTTGACCCAGCTGACGCGGTCCAGCACGCCCTGCGAGTGGCCGTGCGCGGTATCGACCACGATCACGTCCACGCCGGCGGCGACCAGCGCTTCCACGCGGCGATCGGTATCGCCACCCACACCGACGGCAGCGCCGACCAGCAGGCGGGTCGACAGATCCTTGGCAGCGTTGGGGAAGTCGGTGTTCTTCTGGATGTCCTTGACGGTGATCAGGCCACGCAGTTCGAACGAATCATTGACCACCAGCACCTTCTCGATGCGGTTGCGGTGCAGCAGCTGCAGCACTTCGTCAGACGCGGCGCCTTCCTTGACCGTGATCAGGCGATCCTTCTTGGTCATGATGTGGCGGACCGGATCGTCCAGCTCGGTCTCGAAGCGCATGTCGCGGTGGGTCACGATGCCGGCCAGCTGGCCGTCGCTGCCCACCACCGGCACGCCGGAGATGTTGTGCGCCTGGGTCAGGGCCAGCACGTCGCGGATGGTGGTTTCCGGACCGACGGTGATCGGGTCGCGGATGACGCCGGCCTCGAACTTCTTGACCTTGGCCACTTCCGCGGCCTGCTGTTCCAGGCTGAGATTCTTGTGGATGATGCCCATGCCACCCAGCTGGGCCATGGCGATGGCCAGGCGGGCTTCGGTGACGGTATCCATGGCGGCGGACAGGATCGGAAGCTTCAGCTTCAGGTCGCGAGTCAACCGCGTTTCGAGGTTGACGTCCTTGGGCAGGATGGTCGAGTGGGCGGGGACGAGCGAGACGTCGTCGTAAGTGAGTGCTTCAGCCTGGATGCGCAGCATCGGCATACCCGAGATGTGGGGAAGCGCGACATTTTACCCCTTTTCAGAGGCCAAGAACAGCATTTTTGGTAGCCAGAATTGGAACTTCGCGCGACACAGTGTCGCACCCGCTCACCTGTAGAGCCGAGCCCATGCTCGGCTGCTTTCCGCCAGACCGCGATGAGCCGAGCATGGGCTCGGCTCTACAGGAGGCCCGAGGCCCGGTACCACCAAGCGGTGCCGCAGCGTCGCGCGGGCGGTGATTGGTTCAGGGGGCTTGGGTGGGTGCCAACCTTGGTTGGCACAACCCGTCCGGCACCGGTACCCCAGATGGGCCGATGGCCCCGATGGATGTGTGCCAACCAAGGTTGGCACCTACCAGGAGCGGGTCGGCGGGAATCGCGGGGCATCAATGCAACCCCGGTAGCGCCGGGCCATGCCCGGCGAGCGCAGCGGCGCCGCAAACATCCGCCGGGCATGGCCCGGCGCTACCCTCAGGAGGCTTCCGCCGCTTCCAGGGTGTTCTGCATCAACGTAGCCACGGTCATCGGGCCCACACCACCCGGCACTGGGGTAATCCAGCTGGCCCGCTGGGCTGCCGCTTCAAACCCAACATCGCCCACCAACCGGCCGTCATCCAAGCGGTTGATGCCCACGTCGATCACCACCGCGCCCGGCTTCACCCACTCGCCCGGCACGATGCCCGGGCGGCCTACCGCCACCACCAGGATGTCGGCGTTGCGCACGGCCTGTTCCAGCACGTCCTTCGGGGTGAACTTGTGGCAGCTGGTCACGGTGCAGCCGGCAATCAGCAGCTCCAGGCCCATCGGGCGGCCGACGTGGTTGCTCACGCCCACGATGGTGGCGTTGCGGCCGCGCACCGGCTGGTCGGTGTGGCCCAGCAGCGTGGTGATGCCGCGCGGGGTGCACGGGCGCAGGCCGAACTCGCGCAGGGCCAGGTGGCCGACGTTTTCCGGGTGGAAGCCGTCCACGTCCTTGCGCGGGTCGATGCGCTGGATCAACCGGCGCGCGTCGGGGATGCCCGGCAGCGGCAGCTGGATCAGGATGCCGTTGATCTTCGGATCGGCGTTGAGCTGGTCGATGAGGTCGAGCAGCTCGGCCTCGGTGGTACCGGCCGGCAGATCGTAGTCATGCGCCTCGATGCCGACCTTCTCGGCGGCACGGCGCTTGTTGCGCACGTACACGGTCGAGGCCGGGTCGCCACCGACCAGCACCACGGCCAGGCCCGGACGGCTGCCACCGGCGGCCACGCGGGCGTCGACGCGCACCTTCAGGCTGTCGAGCAGGTCCTCGGCGATACGGCGGCCATCGAGGATGCGGGCAGGATGCGGGGCGGCGGAATCAGTCATCGGGAGCAGGCGTGGGGCGGCGGGGACGCTATTGTCCCTGAT